>CAKSSZ010000013.1 GCA_934489915.1 uncultured Clostridia bacterium
GCTTTCTACCGTTCCGGTAAAGGAGACGGTCTGGTTATGATATTGCATCGGCTGAAAAAGGTGTACCGTATTCCAGTGCCGTAACCCGGCTCCGCCACCGATGAACAGAAAAAAACACAGAAAAAACAGCATGGAGTCTTTTTTCAGGTAACAGCCGGTAAGAAACAGGGCAAACAAAATACCGCAAAACATCATTTGCTTTGCGGTAAGACGGCAGCAGTAAATTCCCGCCGCATAGGACAGGCAGAACCAGATCAGAGGGCGCTTCATGCCGGGTCGTCCTCCAGTGCATTATCCAGCCAAACCTCAGCCAGATCCAAAGCACGGTATAATCCTTCCCGATCCACCTTCTTTAAAATCTTTTCTTTCCCTCCGCCATTGTTGGTCTGAAGCGTCACGGTAACGTCCGTAGCGACTTGCAGGTCGTTGATTTCTTCTGTTTGGTTAATTGCCATCATGATAATATACTTATCTTCCGGATTTCCGTAATATAAAATTTTCCCGCTGCGAATCAACGGTTTTCCGTGGTAAGTAAGAAATTCCTGTTGTTTCTTCTTCTGAGCCAAATGTAACCCCTCCTCTCAAATGACTGATATTCTTCGTCGCCGTTTGGAAATTAAAGGCGGCGCATAACCCCTGTAATAAATGTAGGATAACCTTATTATATCATAAATGACCGGCAAGGTAAAGAGATTTTTCCTCTTTTTTTCGGTTTTTTATATTTTTTTAAAAAAATTTTTAATTTCTGCTTGCAAAATAAAAAAAGTCGTGGTATAATGATAATAAGTCAAGGTGGAAAGTAGCACTTTTCCTTTGACGAAGCTATTTTACAGCGGTTTTTCGTTTGTAACAGCTGTAACGCTATTTGTTTACAGTTATGTTACAAGTGAAAAATACCATTGACTTTGAAAAAAAGCAATGGTATAATCGTTTCAGACGATGGTGTAAGAGGCAAGGTGCAGTTTGTGTATTGGCGTACATATGCTGCAAGGCAGTCGGCTGGCAGGAGAAAGAGCTGCCCTTCGGCTTTGGCAAAGTAACTCTTTCAAAACAAAACTAAGAACAAGGGAGGATTTGAGGTATGAACAATCTCAAAAAAGTATTGGCATTGGTAATCGTACTGTCTATGGTTATTAGTATGTTTACCGTAATGACCGCTTCCGCTGCTGACTTCGAAGATGTTGTTGGCACCAAGTATGAGGAAGCAGTTATGACCCTGGCTCCTATGGGAGTTATTGCCGGTTATGATGAAAACGGCACAGTTACATTTAAGCCGGATCAGATCGTTACCAGAGCTGAAATGGCTGCATTCATCATCAGAGAATTAGGCTTGAACGTTGCAAGCAAATCTAATACGATTTTCAGCGATGTTCCTGCTGATTTCTGGGGTTCCGGTGCAATCAGCATCGCGAACAGCAAAAACATCATCGTTGGTTATGGCGACGGCAAATTCGGTCCTGACGACCAGGTTAGCTTCCAGGACGCTGTTAAAATGATTGTTTGCGCTTTGGGTTATGAAGAAGACGCAAAGGACAACGGCGGATATCCTGCTGGTTACATGGCACAGGCTGATAAGCTGGATCTGTTGGATGACCTGAGCGATAAGCTGGCTGATACCACTGCTGGCTGCGACAGAGGTACCGTAGCTCTGCTGATGAACAATGCTCTGGATCAGTATCTGCAGGAAGTTACTTATTACAACGGTCAGGTTCTGACTAAGACCATTACCTCTAAGACCATGGCTTCTGAAATGGGCTACACCAAGTTTGAAGACGTTATCGTAAACGCTACCGATACTTCTGCTGTATCCGGCTCTCTGCAGGATAAGGGCTATGTTGCTCTGAACGGCGTGAAGGAAGACGTGAAAAACGGCGGATTCGATATGAACGCTTACCTGGGTCAGCCTGTAACTGTATATGCTTCTTATGATAAGAAGAATGCAGAGTATACAATTGTTGCTGTTATAGGTGCAAGCGCTAAGAGCGATATCAAAAAGCTGGACATCTCTGATGTATACGGCATGAATGGTACCGAACTGCGTTACTATGTTGATAAAGACAGCTCCAGCAAAACCTCCGGCTATGACCTGGCTGATCTGCAAATCAACGGCGGTAACCTGATTCTGGTATACAACAACAAGGCTGTTGACGCTGCTGACCAGGATTATTCCCTGATCACCGCCGCTACCAACGGTACCTTGACCCTGATCGATTCCACCAAAGACGGTATCTATGAAAGAGTAATCATTGATACTTATAAGAACTACCAGGTTGTTGAAACCAACGTAGAAGACAAAGAACTGACCATCAAGAATGGCTCTGACGATGCTACCGTTGAATTGGATGACAGCAAAGAAACTAACAGACCGAAGTTCTCCATTACCGATACCTCCGGCGCAGCTCTGAAGCTGGAAGATCTGAAGGAAGACGATGTAGTTTCTGTTTACTCCGATGTATATCCTGGTTCTACCAAGAAATACATTGAAGATGCAGATTCCTTGAGATTCATCGTTTCCACTAAGACTGTGGAAGGCACTGTTACTTCTAAGAGCAGCAAAAAGGTTTACATTGATGGCGAAGCTTATGAAACAGACGGCGTTCTGCTGACCAGCGACTTTGACTTGGAAGATGAAGGAACCTTCTATCTGGACTTCAACGGTGACATCGCATTTGCTGACACCAGCGCAGTTCTGGATAACTTTGAATTTGCTTATGACGGAATTCTGAACGGCAGAGAAATTACTCTGTATACCATGAACTCCAAGGGTGAAAAGGTTTCCTACAAGATGGCTTCTACCGTTAAGGTTGACGGTACTTCTTACAGCATGAGCAATGGCGACGACAGAGATAAGTTGGCAGCTGTTTTGAAGATTGACACCAAGAAGATGAACGACCAGTATGTTGTGTCTCTGAAGACAAACACTAACGGCGAAGTAACCAGAATCAACATCCTGAATGGATCTGAAGAAAGAGGTTATTTTACTAAGTCTGATAAGATGATTGGCAAGTATGTAATGGATAGCAATACGGTTGTATTTACTTTGCCTGCTGGCGCAGCGTTTAATGAAGATGACCTGAAGGCTACTACCTACACTACTTTGTCCAACGAAAGGACTTATAGCTTCAAGGTTTGCGATACCAATAAAGACGGTGTTGTTACTGCAATTATCGTTTACACTACCGATAGCAACGTAGATGCTGCTTCTGACATCGCTGTTATTCAGAGTGTTTCTACCACTAAGGTTGACGATGACACCGTTCTGTCTGTAACTATGATTCAGGGCGGCAAGATTGTTACCAAGAACACTAAGGAAGACGATCAGTTCTTCATTAACAGCACTATGGAAGCTATGTACGGTGAATCCGCTAAGATCGCTTACGGCGCATATCCTGGTCAGATCATCATGTACTCCACTAACTCCACCGGCGCAATTGCTGATACCTTCAGACTCTTCCCGAGACCCTGCGCTAAGGCTGATTATGTAGATGGTTACTACATGAAAGACCTGTTCCAGACTTGGGATAACAACCCCGATAAGGTTGTTGAAAGTGCTCGGTTGTATATCGGTGCTGGTATCGTAACCGATAAGGCTACCAAGACTAACATCATCACTGTTAAATCCGGTGTTTCTGCTATGATCCCCGGTGCAGCTACTGACTTCAGCGCTAACTACTCTAACGCTCGCATAGTAGTGGTTGACACTAACCTGAGCAACGAAGAGCAGGCAGTTAAGGTTGGTAACAGCTCTGATATTAAGACTGGCGACTATGTAGTAGTTCGTAAGAACAAGGGTTCCGTTAAGGACATCGTTGTTTATAAGAACTTTGAAGCAGTTCCTGCTTACTACAAATAAGTCTTAACGTAATATCTAAAAGCATCGGCGCATAAGCGCCGGTGCTTTTTTTATGGGCTCTTTGTCAATAGTTGGGGTTAAAAAAATTATATTGGAAAGATTGAAGGCGGTTGCAAACTTATGTAGCCGCCTTTGTTTTAAACAGCTGATGCATTTCAACTATGGTGTTTGATGCTGTATGCTGAATGGCAGAAATTCACCTGCGCACCATTAGGCAATTTGCATATAGGGTTGACAAAAGGGAAAAACTTTGTTATAATAACAGTAAATATTTAGGGAATGGGGGGCGGCCGATGGATCAAACAATGTTCTTTTTTTGGATGATTGCAGCAATTGTTCTGGCCATTGTAGAAGCGGCAACAACTGCCTTGGTAACGATTTGGTTTGCAGGCGGGGCGGTACTGGCTATGATATGCGCTTGGTTGGGCGTAGGCTTTTTAGGGCAAATGGGGATGTTTGTAGCCGGCAGCTTAGTGTTGCTCCTGTTGACTCGTCCTCTGGCTAAACGAATGACCCGGCGGGAAAGTCAGCCTACCAATGCGGATCGGATCATTGGTCAAACCGGCACTGTGACAGAAAAAATTGTGCCGACAGAAAATACCGGGAGAATTTCTGTATTGGGTCAAAGCTGGGCAGGCGCTTCCGCAAGCGGAGAAGAAATTGAGGCGGGAACCTTGGTAATTGTAACCGAGATCCAAGGTGTAAAAGCAATGGTAATAAGGAAAGGAGAATGAGAAATGGGTCCGATAGGAATTTTACTGTTTTGTATTGTAGTTCTGATTATTTTGATTTCAAATGTAAAAATTGTTTCTCAGGCAACTTGTATGGTGGTGGAACGGCTTGGTGTGTTTCATGCGGCTTGGCATACGGGGATGCATTTTAAAGTGCCATTTATTGAACGGATTGTGAAGCGTGTTTCCTTAAAGGAACAGGTCGTGGATTTTGATCCCCAACCTGTAATCACTAAGGATAATGTCACCATGCAAATTGACACAGTGGTATATTTTCAAATTACTGATCCGAAGCTCTATGTGTATGGCGTGGAGCACCCTATGGCTGCAATTGAAAATCTGACTGCTACAACGCTGAGAAATATTATTGGTGATTTGGAGCTGGATGAAACGCTGACCTCCCGTGATTTGATTAATACAAAAATGCGGGCAATTCTGGACGAGGCAACCGATCCTTGGGGGATTAAAATTAACCGGGTAGAATTAAAAAATATTTTGCCGCCGAAGGAAATTCGGGACGCTATGGAAAAACAGATGAAGGCAGAACGGGAACGTCGGGAATCTATCTTACGTGCCGAAGGGGAAAAGAAGGCTGCCATTCTGGTGGCGGAAGGAAATAAACAATCTACGATTTTGGAAGCAGAGGCAGCAAAAGAAGCAGCAATCCGAAATGCAGAAGGGGAGGCTCAAGCCATTCTGACCGTGCAGGAAGCCATTGCTCAGGGAGTGCGCCTGGTGAATGAAGCCAATCCCGGGGAAGGTGTGATTGCCTTAAAGAGCCTGGAGGCGTTAGAGAAGCTGGCAAACGGAACTGCTACTAAAATTGTGGTGCCGTCTGACATCCAATCCATGGCGGGATTGGCCACCACAGCAAAGGAATTATTGTCAAAATAGAATAATGGAATGGCGGCAAAATATTTTTTGCCGCCATTTTTTTGAATAATTCCCTACCCAATCAAGAAGAAGGAACCAATTTGATAAACAAGAAATGTAATGATCCAGGCAAATGCTGTCTGATAAATCATGGCAAGCAGAGCAGAAAGAAATCCGATTTCCCGCTTGATTGCAGCAAAGGCAGCGGCACATGGCATATAGAGCAATACAAAGGTAAGAAATGCAAAGGCAGAAAGTGGGGTAAACAAATCGGCAATCTCCCTGCACAGGATAGAGAGGGTACTGATGACCGCCTCTTTTGCACCCAATCCTGCGAGCAGCGCCGCAGCAGTCTCAGGGCTTCCGAAACCCAAGGGAGCAAACAGATTTGCCAGGTGTTTCCCGGCAGTGATTAAAATGCTATGCTCAAATCGGTTGACTGGTTGTAAGGTAGGGGTAAAGGTGCGGCAAAACCAAATTAGCATAGACGCTAAGAAGATGACGGTGAACGCCTTTTCTATAAAGTCTGCCGCCCGGCGAAGGGTGCAGCGGAGAGCCGTTTTCCAGTCGGGCATCCGGTAAGGGGGCAATTCCAGCACAAAGGATTCAGAAGGAGCCGACAGTAAGAAACGGTGGGTAAAAGCAGCGTTTAAAACGCCCCATAGCAATCCGCTGCTGTACAATAAAAAAATAAGGAGATAACCGTTATGGGGGAAAATAGCGTCTGTAATGACGGTATAAACGGGGAGCTTTGCGCTGCAGGACACAAAGGGCAAAAATAGCACAGTTAAAATTTTTTCCCTTTGGGAGGGGAGCGTTCTTGCGGCTGCAGCGGCAGGAACGGTGCAGCCGAACCCGGTGAGAAACGGGATTACAGATCGGCCGGAAAGGCCAATGGCTTGCATGGGTTTGTCCGCCAAAAACGAAATGCGAGCCAGATATCCGCTATCCTCCAGTAGAGAAAAACAAAAAAACAAAATGCAAATACAGGGCAAAAAGGATAAAACGCTCCCTACTCCCCGAAAAATGCCGTCCACCAATAAGGAATGGAGCAAAGGCGGCAGATTGCTGAGATGTTCCGTCAGAAAGATGCCCAACCGCAGAATTTGCTGCTCGGTCATCTCCTTGCAGCTGTTCCCGAAAGGGCCGAAAGTGAGAAAGAAAATCCCCAATAAGATTCCAAAGAACAGGGGCAAAGAATAAAACGGGTGTAGCGCAATGCGATCCAGCTTTTGAGAAAGCAAGAATTTTTCCGAGGGCAAAAAAAGGCAGCTGTTGCATAGCTGTTCTACCATTTTATAGCGTCTTTGAGCGGTTTGCAAATAGTCCTCTCCGTGCCGGGCGGGGGCAAGAGAACGGGGAACAGCAAATTGATTTTTGCGGATAGAGGAGATCAGATGAGGGATCCCGTCTCCCTTTTTTGCCGAAATGCCTATGACGGGGATTTTGAGACGTTCTGACAGACGGGGGAGATCAATGTGAATTCCCCGTTGATTTGCTTCGTCCATCATATTTACCACCAGGATCATAGGGTGCTGCAGCTCTGTCAACTGCAAGGTCAAATATAAATTTCTGGGCAGATTGCCGGCGTCTACAAGATTAATTATGGCGTCCGCTTGCAGCAATGCTTCTTTTGCAGCCGCTTCCTCGGGAGAATAGGGAGTGAGAGAGTAGGTGCCGGGCAAATCCATTATAGTAATATTTTGCGCGCCTCGGAGCGCTCCGGCGCTGTATTCCACCGTCACTCCCGGGAAATTACCGGTGTGGCCTGTTGCGCCGGTAAGACGGTTAAACAATGTGGTTTTGCCGCAATTTTGATTTCCGGTCAGTGCGATCAACATGGAGATTCCTCCTTTATTTCGATCAGCTTGGCATGAGCCAGGCGCAGGGACAGTGAATATCCTCTCAGTGAAATTTCAATTGGGTCTCCCAAAGGGGCTGTCCGGCAAAGAAGGACTATAGTGCCGGGCAGCAGCCCGTAATCGTACAGTCGGCAGCGCAGCCGTTCCTCTCCGCCAACCGAAACGATTTGTCCGCTTTGTCCCGGTTTTAATTGAGATAGGGTCATCATAATTCCACCTTTCGGGATAATTTATGCAGTCGCTTTGTATAAAATGCTTAAAAAGTTGTTTTTTTAAAAAAATACTTGAATTTTTATTCGTTTTGATGTATAATTATAACATCATAAAATAAGGGGTGATTGCATGATTCGAGTAGGAATTATCGGAGTAACGGGGTATGCAGGGGCGGAATTAGTTCGGATTTTAGCGGGTCATCCGTCTGTTTGCATTGTGCATGCCATGTCGAAAAGCTATGCAGGGCAGCCCTTGTCCGCTTTGTACCCTTCCTTGCGGAGGGCAAAGGATTTTGTTTGTGAGGAAGTAGATCCGGAGCTGTTGAAGGCGGATTGCGATGTAGTATTTACCGCTTTGCCTCATGGGGCGTCTGCTGCAATTGTGGCAGAATTAATGACGGCGCCGAACATGAAAGTAATTGATTTAAGCGCTGATTTTCGTTATCGGGAGAAGGCGATATACCAAGAATGGTATGGGCTGGAGCATTGTGCACCGGAGCTTCTTCCCCAGGCGGTTTATGGGTTGTGCGAGCTGTATCGGGACGAAATTCGGCAGGCCAGGCTGATTGGGAACCCGGGCTGCTATACCACCTGCTCCATTTTAGGGGCGGCGCCCTTGATGAAGCAGGGACTGATTGAGCCGGATTCTTTAATTATTGATGCAAAATCGGGTGTTTCCGGCGCCGGCAGAAAGCTGGTGATTGACAATCATTTTTGTGAATGTACGGAAAATACCAAGGCTTACGGTGTGGCAAAGCATCGGCATACGTCGGAAATTGAACAGGAGCTTTCCCTGCTTGCAGGGCAGCCCCTCACCCTTTCCTTTACCCCTCACCTGATTCCGCAAAAACGGGGGATTTTAGCGACAATTTACGGGAAGCTGACGCAGCCGAAAACCACAGAAGAGCTGCTGGAGGTATACCGTGATTTTTATGCAGGAGAATATTTCATCCGGATTTATGAAGAAGGCAAGCTGCCGGAAACCAATCATGTGGCCGGATCAAATTTTGTGGATATCGGGCTTGTGTCCGATCCCAGAACCGGGCGTGTGATTGTGGTGAGCTGTATTGATAACCTGTTTAAAGGAGCGGCAGGTCAGGCGGTGCAAAACATGAACCTGATGTTTGGTCTGCCGGAGGGTACGGCGATTGATCAGCCGGGATTTTATTTATAAGTGAGGAGAGCATAGCGATGGATGTGACTGCACTGATTAAAAAGGCAAATATTTTGATTGAAGCCCTGCCGTATATTCAGAAATTTTCTAACAAAACCTTTGTCATTAAATACGGCGGAAATGCCATGGTCAATGAAGAGATCAAGGCGTCTGTCATGGAGGACATTACTCTTTTGAAATTTATCGGTATTAATCCGATTATTGTGCATGGCGGCGGGCCGGATATTACAAAAACCTTGACCGAAATGCAGATGGAGAGCCGCTTTTTGAACGGTTTGCGTGTGACTGACGGGGAAACCATGCGGGTAGTGCAGATGGTCTTAATGGGGAAGACCAACAAGGAAATTGTGTCTTTGTTAAACTGTAACGGCGGGAAGGCGTTGGGACTGTGCGGGATTGACGGCGGGCTGATTCACTGCCGTAAGCATATGCCCGAGATTGACGGAAAGCCGGCCAATCTGGGCTTTGTCGGAGAAATTACCAAGGTGAACAGTCATATTTTGCAGCATATGCTGCAGGATGAATTCATTCCGGTGGTAGCGCCGATTGGGATGGACGAACAGGGGCAGAGCTATAACATTAATGCGGATACGGTAGCAAGCGCCGTTGCCTGCGCCGTCAAGGCAGAAAAGCTCATTACGCTGACCGATGTAAGCGGCGTAAAGGATGCAGACGGGCAGATTATTTATGAAATCTTTCAGGATGAAATTTTAAATATGATCAATGCAGGGGTGATTACCGGTGGAATGATTCCAAAACTGCTGGGCTGCCTGGAGGCAATTGACGGCGGTGTGAACAGCGTGCATATCATTGACGGGCGTCTGCCCCATTGCATTTTGCTGGAGATTTTTACGCATTCCGGGATTGGCACTATGATTAAAAAGAGTCTGACTGTCTCCGCATAAAAAGACAAAAATTGTATTTTTAGAAAGCGCTTAAATTTTTTAAATTTGAGCGCTTTTTTCATAAAAATTGATTTTGTTATTCTCAATTTGTTCCAAAGTGGCATTTTGCTATAAAATTAATCAATCCCTCACATTGTTTTGCTCCCAAAAAACTGATATAATTAAATTACAGAATGTTTTACAAACAATTTAAAGGAGGTAAAATGATGGGAAAGAGAAGAATGGCAGCATGGTCGGAGCAGATAAGAAGCTGACGGTTTCCTTCGTATCCAAGATGGAATCGGGCAATACCATTTTTGTAGCAACGGACGGCTCGGACGAAACGGGAACCGGCTCCAAGGATGCGCCCTATGCAAGCGTTGAGCGAGCAAGAGATGTGATCCGCCGTTTTAAGGAGCTGCCCGAAGGCGGCGTAACCGTTTATGTAAGGGGCGTACCTACAGACTGACCTCCGGAATTCAATTCACCGCTGAAGATTTCGGTACGGAGCAATCGCCGATCACATACCGGGCTTACAATGATGAAAAAGTTGAATTTATCGGTACGGAACCCATTGATACCGCCGGGATCCAAAAGGTAACGGACGAGACCTTGTTAAACCGGCTGCTGGAAAGCTATGCAAGGGATCATTTGTATATGCTGGATTTAAAGGCGCAGGGAGTGACTCTGCCGGAGCTTTCTGCCAGCGGAAACGAAGGCGGCGAACGGATCTATATGAATGGGGTAGCGTTGATTAACGCCCGCTGGCCCAATGACGATAATTCCGGGGACGCTTACTATACCCGTGCCCGCGGCGCTGCGGACGGCGCTTTGACTGATTATGAAAAAGCAAATTACAATAAGCCGGATCAACCGCAGATTCTGTTTTATACCGACGGTGCAGGCGACCGCAGCACAAAATGGAAGAGCAACCTGGATGAGATGTATGTATGCGGCTCCCTTTCCTATCTGTGGTATCCTCAGAGCGTGAAAATTGCTAAGCTGGATACGAAATATAAGAGAGTGACCACGGCGGAGCCAACTCGTTATGGACAAAATACTTATACAAGCATCAACGACCGGCAGCTGTTCTTTGAAAATATTTTTGAAGAAATTGACCAGCCGGGTGAAAGCTATCTGGATCGGGAAACGGGAATTTTATACTTCTACCCCGTAGGCACACTGAAAAATCCGACCATGAGTATTGCATGCTTGAACGAAACTCTGATCACGGTAGAGGGCGCTTCGTACCTGAATTTTGACGGAATCAACGTATCCGGCGGGCGCGTAAATGGGTATCAGGTGGACGGCAATCATATTACCGTTTCCGATGCAATCATCCATGGGATTGGGTTCAACGGAATCAGCGGCGCCGGCACTTATCTTACGATTCGAGATTGTGACATTTATGATTGCTGCACAAACGGGATTAACCTTGGCGGCGGCGACAGAGTAAACTTGGTTTCCAGCGGCAATGACGGTGGCAAGAGACCAAAGCGCTCTGCAGCACCAGGTCAACACCGCTAAAATCAATCTGGAAGACGCACTTTACTTGTTCCGTGGCTCTGAAAACGATCCTTTGGCAACACTGGAGATTGAGCAGATTTCCTTGGATACGCTGATTGCGGATGAAGCAGGTTGGGTGTCCGGCGCAGGTGATGACCTGATCCTTAAGGACGGATCCCTGGTGATCGGCGACGGTGCGGCAACACTGGCAGAATACACCGCAAAGAATTATAAAAATGCCCGGTTCAACTTCACCATGAGGGCAGAAGTGCTGGATCCCGAGCTGAGCAGCGCCAAGGGAGCGTGGGTTGGTATTTACCTGCGTCAGGATAAAACCGGTTGGTGCTGGACAAATAACAATACGGCATCCATGCTGGATCTGAAGCAGAATTTAACTCAGTATCAGCAGTTCCCCGCACCTGCAGGCTGGGGCGGTAACATTAAAGACGATATGGTGCGGAACGATGCCAAGATTGAACTGGGGAAAACCTATCAGGTAGCCGTCGGTATTTATGATACGAAGGTGGACGGACAGGTATATTTAGAGCTGACCTTAAACGGAGAAAAAATTTATTCTCAGGTAGTGCTGGGAACAGGAATGTACGGTAAAGAAGGACATTTTGCCATCAGCGCCGGAGAAAACACACGGGTAGTGGTTGCCCCTGCAAAGGCGGATTTGACCGAGCCGACCAAGAGCAGCCCGTTCAGTGACATTTTGGGGCACTGGGCAGAGAAGGACATTACGGCGATGTATGAAAGAAAGATCGTCAGCGGTGTGACAGATACCACCTTTGAACCGGATCGGGCTATTACCCGTGCCGAGTTTGCAACCCTGATGGGAAAAGCGCTGAATCTGAAAGCGGCAAATTCCGCAGGGTTCCGTGATGTGGCAGAAGGCGCATGGTATGCGTCCAGCGTAAATGCCGCAGCGGCAGCGGGGCTGATTACCGGTTATGACGGCGCATTCCGTCCGGAGGATCTGATCACGAGAGAAGAAATGGCAGTCATCATTGCCAAAGCATATACCTTCTTGGGGAAAACCGCCGAGAAGGGCGGCATCGATAAATTTGCAGATGCCGGTAGCATTTAGAGGATTGCAAATATCCTTTGGAAGAGGGATTTGCACTTTTTATCAACACGGATTAAAAATCTAATATGTATGACAAAAACCCACCCGGGAATGGTGGGTTTGTCAGTAATCTGAGGCCTCTTTATTATGCTTGTGTTATTTTCAGTCTGTTCATGGTATTCAACCTCGGTTTCACAAGTTGATCAATGATCCGTTGGAGCGAAAGACATTATAACATAAATGCAAGCAGTGTACTGCATGATTTTTACATTAAAATTTCTTTCGGAAATGCCGGAAAAGCGACCCGCAGAGACGCACAAAATCTGGTAATTGACAAAAAAGCTTGACAAATGGCTCATTTTGTGCTATTATATAAGAACAGTACCTTTTTAGCCAAAGATTTCTGAATGAAAAATACATTGTCCGGCTGTTTCTTTTTCCTTGTTTTTAAGCGGGAAAAACGGCGGATAACGATTTGAAAAGAGGAAAGAATGATGCGAAAAAAGCTTTTGACTGTGATACTTGCAGTCCTTTGTTGCTTGTCCGCTGTGTATTCTGTTGCGGCAGGCGATGAGATTCATGTAGTAGTAGACGGACAGGCAGTGGCCTTTTCCCGTGAGCCGGTCATGATTGATAACCGGATGTTGGTTCCGATCCGCACGGTGGCGGAAGCGATGGCGTGCCAGGTTGGCTGGGACGCACAATCCCAATCTGTGATTATCTCAAATGAAAAAGCACGTTTAAGACTGCGGATTGATTATGATTTAATGTGGGTAGACCGGGGAGCAGGAGAAGCGTCGGTTCAGTTGGACATCGCCCCGATTTTGATTGAAGATACTACTTATTTGCCTTTGCGCAAGGTGGTTGAGGCGCTGGACGGCAGTGTTGTATGGGACAGCACCTGCAATACCATTTTTATTTCATCTAAGATTGAAGAAGAGATTCAGGAAGAGCATACGGCAGGCTTTTCTGCAGCCGGCTCGCATACGTTTTATTTTCAAAATGAAGCCCGCTGGTCTTTCCCGGATAACGGAAGCGGCTATTGCTGGGTATGTTCTTACGCTATGGTACTGAGTGATGTGATGGGGCGTGCCATTACCCCTTCGGATGTGGCGGCAGTGAATCTGCGGTACAGCGGGAGCGGGAATTATTGCTACCATGCACAGATTGTGAGCGAGTTTGGCGCTAAGTTTGTTCCTGCGCTGGAGGAAAGCTCCCCCTATTTTAAGAGCTATGAAGGTTACTTTGGTGCTACCTATTTGAATACGCCGGACGAGCAGTCTGCGGTGAATGCATTGAAAGAAGCGTTGGATCGGAATCCTGCCGGTATTTTGGTTCGGTTTGAATCCGTTTCTCCTCATACCATGGTTGCAATTGGTTATGAGGGTAATACGATTTTCTTTAACGAAACCATTCCTTACGGCGGAGGGTACAGCACCACCAGTATTTATCAAAACATTCCCTTTTCTCAGACCTTCCCGGGAGGGTACTGCGGCTTGGGACTGAAGGATTTAACGTCAATTCAGGCAATTGCGGCTCAATAAGCTTTGGCAAAAAGAAAGAGAATGATGTATCAGAGGATAGGAGAAAACGTTGTTTCGTTTTTAAGTATCCTCTTTTTATCCATAAAAATCCCTGTGGGGAACGGAGGCTGTCATGAAATCATTTGAGATTAAAACAAAAATCTTTTTTGGGGACGGCGCTTTGGATCGGTTGGAGGAATTGCCTTACCATAAGGTGCTAATTATTACCGACCCGTTTGTCATTCAGAGCAAAATGATAGAATTTGTAACCGGCAGATTGGAGCGCGCCGGGATTTTCCATGATTTATTTTCCGATGTGGTTCCGGATCCTCCCATTGAGAAAGTTTCTTTGGGTGTGAAAAAAATGCTGGAATACCAGCCGGAAGCGGTCATCACAATTGGCGGCGGTTCTGCGATTGATTCTGCAAAGGCTATTACGGAGGTGTATTTGCAATCTTCCAAAACCCGCATCCCGCTGATTGCAATTCCGACGACCAGCGGAACCGGCTCGGAGGTAACTTCTTTTGCCGTGATTACCGATCCGTCCGAAAACAAAAAATACCCTCTGGTTTCGGAAGATATGGTACCCCGGGAAGCGATTCTGGACGCCGAATTGGTCAAGAGCGTTCCGCCTGCCATTACGGCGGATACCGGCATGGATGTTTTGACCCATGCGATTGAGGCCTATGTCAGCATCAATAACAATGAATTTTCAGCGGCTCTGGCGGAAAAGTCGGTGGAAATTTGCGGAGCATTTCTGCTGCGTTCTTATTTTGATAATAATGACGCCCATGCCAGGAAGAAAATGCACGTGGCTTCCTGCTTGGCAGGCTTGGCGTTTAATTCAGCGTCTTTAGGCTTAAACCACGGAATTGCCCATGCCCTGGGCGCACATTTTCACATTCCGCACGGCCGTGCCAATGCAATGCTTTTGCCTCATGTGATTGAATTTAACAGTGATATTAATAAGCATTCCAAGAGCAAGGCGGAATATTTGCCGGCAGTGCGCAAATATATTACATTAGCCAGAATTTTGGGGTTGTATAATTTTAATGAAATTACAACCGTTCGTGCGCTGGTCAACTGGATTGAATTTATGATGAAGGAAATGGGAATGCCTACTTCGATTTCTCAATGCGGGATTGACAAAAATGAGTATTATGCGCAACTTGATTCCATTGCAGACAGTGCGCTGGCGGATGGCTGCACGGCAACCAATCCCAGAATGCCGAAAAAGGAAGATGTTATAAAAATATTGCAGGATTTGTATGATTGAGAAATTGTTGTAGGAAAATTTATGACGTGGGGTGAAATTTTTCTATAAAATTCAAAAATCCAAAGGATATAGTATTGACAATTCACAAAAAAAGAGATATAATAGATAAGACGGAAAAAATACTTATTACAAAGAGGTGGCTCGGAAAATGAAAAGCAATAAGATTTTAAATGCTGTAGCAGTGATCATGGGGATTATTATGGTGATTTATATTGCTGCCATGGCAATGCCCCATATCGAGTACAAGGCATCCAAGCGGGTTCCTGTCGGTTCCGGCGATGAAACCGAATTGGTGGTAGAAGAGAAGGAAATGAATCTCCTGTCCTTTATGGCATTCCCGGATACGACCAAGGACGCCGGCGTGAAAGCGCTGCTGCAAAAAGAAGGCGTGGAATATGATAGAAACAACGCAGTGAACGGTCCGGTTCTGTTGTTTGCCTTTGCGATCGTAGGCGCTGTATTCTCTATTTTACTGCGGAAGAAGTTTTCTTGTATCTGGCTGCCGCTGGCATGGAGTATTTATGGACTTTATGTGTATTTTACAAATGCGTTTGTTATGTTGGGTCAAACGGATTATTATGTGCAGCTGGCACTTTTGATTATAGTTGGCGTTCTGGCAATTGTGCTGGGCGCAATGCGGTTGCCCGGAGTAATTGCAGAACGGAAGCAGATCCGCATGGAAATCCGCATTACCAAGGAACGGGAACGGGGAATGCAGGAAAAGCGGAAAGCAATGGGCAAGGCCTAAAGAGAATAAAGCCAGCCGAATTTGTTCGGCTGGTTTTTTAAAATTATTTTAACTTTTTTTAAAAAAGGACTTGTTTTTTTTGTGAATTTATGTTATAATATTTCCTGTTGATGTTCATGTGCCGCTAGCTCAGCTGGATAGAGCGTCTGACTACGGATCAGAAGGCCGGGGGTTCGAATCCTCTGCGGCACGC
>CAKSSZ010000014.1 GCA_934489915.1 uncultured Clostridia bacterium
GTATAGAACGAACTGCGATCCGGAGACTCTTCCACAACGGTTCCACTATGGCTGATAATAGGAGTTTCAAAAAACTTTGTGCAGGTCACTGCCGATCCATGTTCTCTGACACTTCTCAGATTAGCATCGATCACTTCCGCTGTAATGCATGGGCGCACGCCGTCATGGATCATAACGATATTATCCCGCCCTTCCCCCTCACAGGCTGCTCGCAAACCATTCAAGATCGAATCCTGCCCTGTTGCTCCGCCCGGCACGATATCTTTCACCTTACTGATCAGAAAACGTTTGACTAACTTTTGTAAACGCGAGATGCAGTCTTCCTTGCATGCTACATAAATAGCATCCACTGCCGGATGCTCCTCAAAAATTTCCAGCGTGTGAATAATGATAGGTTTTCCATTTACTTCGATAAACTGCTTCGGAAGTCCGGATCCCATACGAGCTCCGCTTCCGCCTGCAAATATGATCGCAATGTTTTTCATGTTCTATTCCTCCTGCAGCAGGATCTCATCGATTACCCGATCCGATGCATCGCCGCGATATCCGCCAAAATTGTCCTTTGCAAACTGAATGATCTTCTCGGTTTCAAAATCTTTCTCTTCCAGACGTTCCATCAACTGATCAAAGGTGTTAGTGACGTTTTGCTTCTTCTCATCTGTTTCCAAGTCTGTTTTGGTCAGCAAAATCTGAGCGACGGTCTGACAGTATTCCGCAAACATTCTATCGTAAATAGACATCAGCTCACATTGACCGATGGCAGCGACTGCCTGCTTTCCCCGCACTGTTTCCGGTCGGCTCATGAGAGAAAGCTTGCCTACGCCGACTCCCATTGCGCCGGAGGATACCAGCACTACATCATAGCCCCTGTTTTTTAAATCTGCCAAACAGCGTACCAGCTGTTCAATGCGGCGCAGGTTTAGCTTTCCTGTGCTGTAGGTCAGGGTAGAGGTTCCTACCTTTATTATTACTCGTTTGATCTCCTGCAGATTCATGTTTGTCATCCTTCCCCTTTTGTGAAATAAACGGTTCTTTTACTATTTTACAATTTTTCTGACAAATATGCAACACTTTTTTCAAAAATAATGTGTGAGAAACGGAATTTTGGGAAAAAGATTGACAGGAGTGCGGTTTTTTGTTATGATAAACATAAGATAAATCTGTTAGGGAGAGGTGGATTATGAAGCGGTTATTGTGTTTGTTGGCAGCGGCGCTTCTTTGTTTTTCCGGGTGCGGAACCAAGCAGCCGGACGCAATCAGTATTGATATTTACGCAGTAGACGGGGGGCAGGAGAATATTACCCGTTCTGCAAAGGATGTGCTGCCGGCGGAGAATTTGCCGCTGCTGTATGTGGAGCATACGGTGCAGGCAAACGGCAGTTTGTTCCCGGAAGGGGTGAAGGTGAAGTCGGTTTCTGTGGATGGGAATACCTTGACGGTGGACTTTTCCAAGGAAATTGCGGATGTTTCGGAAACGGATTTTCTTTTTATTAATGAGTTATGTGCTTTGGCAGCTTCTCAGGGAGAGCGGCAAAAGGGACATAAAATTGCTAAGGTAAATGTGCTGTGTGAAGGGGAACAGCTGCCGGATTTTTTCCAATATCCTTATCTTACTCATTTGGTGGATTCTGCTGATCAGGCAAATTTTCCTATTTGGATGGCGCGGCTTTATTTTCCGGAGCGGGAAAGCGGAAAGCTGGTGCGGGAATATCGTCTGTTTCCGGAAGGTTCCAATCCCGGTCAGTTGATTTATGACCAACTTGCCGCCGGGACGGAGGATCCGGCGCATAAGGATAATATTTTACCGGCTTCTGCTGTGTTAAACGGTTTATGGTTTGAGGAGGATACCTTTTATTTGGACTTTGGCGCAAGCCTGCTGACCGATTGCACACCGGGGCGGGAAAACCAGCTGGTACAGGCGCTGATTGCCTGTTATTCGGAATTTACCTATATTAATCAAGTGCAGCTGTCGGTGGACGGCAGCCGGGACGTGACCTTGGGTGACTTTTCACTGGCTCAGCCCCTGACGGTGGAGGAAGGGTATTTTGACCAGCCGGAGCTTTATTTTCATTCCGATGAGGAATAAAGAAGTATAAAAGAAAAATTGCTGCAGCGGATTGGCTTCTGTTGCAGCAATTTTAATTTCATGTAGAAAGAGTTTATTTTGCAGCTCTGGCCTCTTTGATTTTTGTAACAAACTCCTGAGCGGTTTTGGTGATCAGATCATAGTCGCCTGTTTTTGCGCCGCCGGTCAGACAGCTGCCGGCGCCTACGGCTACTACGCCGTTATGAATCCATTCCGCTACGTTATCCAGGCTTACGCCGCCGGTAGGCATGATCTTTGCCTGGGGCAGGGGACCGTGGAAGGATTTAATTAACTTCGGACCAAACGCTTCCCCGGGGAAGAGTTTTACAATATCGGCACCTGCTTCCATCGCCTCTACCATTTCCTTAACCGTCATTACGCCGGGCATACAGGGAACAGCGTAGCGATTACAGGTTTTCATAGTATTCAGGTCAAAATAAGGGCTTACCACAAATTGTGCGCCGGATAAAATAGCGATTCTTGCGGTTTCGGAATCCAGCACAGTGCCGGCGCCGACGATCATTTCATTGGGATCGTAGGACGCAGCCAGCTCCTCAATAATTTTATGAGCGCCGGGAACGGTGAAGGTAACTTCAATGGCGCCAATGCCCCCCTTTAAGCAAGCGTCTGCAATTTTTTTTGCCTGCTCTCCGCTATTGGCACGAACGACGGCAACAATGCCGGTTTCGCAAATCTTGGTAATTACCTGTTGCTTTTCCATACTGCAATCACTCCTAATTGATAAAATAATGTTATTTTCATTGTAGCATATTTTTTACGAAAAGTAAAGGAAAAGAAACGATTTTCCCTGCAAAAAACCGAAAAAAGAAAAAAACGGTATAAAAAAACGAAAAAATTATAAAATAATACTTGACAAATGAAAAATTTTATATTAAAATATATGTTGTGCCTGTGGCATGATGATAAAAATGTGGCGGTGTAGCTCAGCTGGCTAGAGCATACGGTTCATACCCGTACGGTCGGTGGTTCAAGTCCACTCGCCGCTACCACATTCGGCCCGTTGGTCAAGCGGTTAAGACACCGCCCTTTCACGGCGATAACGGGGGTTCGATTCCCCCACGGGTCACCAAATCGGAATGGACATTGCTCCATTCCGATTTTTCTTTTGCCCAAAAACATCCACCCGTCTCCTATGCACCGATCTTTTTGCGTAAAGTCATGCTTGCTGCGATCATCCGGCTGCCGGCGCTCTCATACGCCCCTACGGCATTTTTTATTTAGGAAATAATTTTGCGGGTTGAGTAAATATCTATTGAATATTTTTTTGATTTATGATATAATGTAAAAAAGAATTACGACAGGCTCCGCTGTTTGTAAAAAACGGGCGGCAGGTAAGGAAATCAAGAGAAAATGACGGTCGTAAGGCGATGCGATGAAACCGTTTGCAGAGAGGGGAAGGATCGATGAATATTCATAAAGTGAAAGAGGATACTACGCTGACCATAGAGCTGGAAGGCAGATTGGATACGGTTTCTGCACCGCAGCTGGAGGCAGAGCTGAAAAAAAGCGTCTCCGGGGTGGAAACGCTCCTATTTGATTTTGCCAAGCTGGAGTACCTTTCTTCTGCCGGGCTGCGTGTTTTGCTGGCTTCCCAAAAGGTCATGAACCGGCAGGGAGAAATGAAAATCAAAAACGTCAACAGCACCATTATGGACATTTTTGAGGTGACGGGATTTTCAGAGATACTTACGATAGAATCATGAATACTTACGAGGAAAAACAATGATACAAACGCCTATGGAGCTTCAAAAAATTCATTTTTCTCAGAAGGAAACGGTGGATCGGGTGCGTTCCGAATACGGGCATACCTTATCCTCTCACGCATTTGCCTCTCTGTATTTATGGCAGCACGCCATGAAGCTATCCTTGTTATGCAATGAGGATTTTTTTGCTGTACAATGCGGGGATCGGGAGGAGAACGCCTGGTTTTTTCCCTGCGGCAAGGAAGAAGAGAAATACCGCTTTATTTCTGAGAAAATTTCAGATCAAGCTTTTTCGCTTTGCTATCTGCGTGAATGTGATATGAAATGGCTGGAGGAACGCTTCCCCGGAAGGTGGCTGTTCCGCCGGGCGAAATCCTCTGACGAATACATTTGTAATATTTCGGAATATCTCTCTTTAGAAGGCAGTAAGTTTGCAGAAATCAGAAGAAAGATCAGAAAAATTGACAGGAATTACCGCATTACAACAGCCGCTATATCGGACGAAACCTTGTGTGACGCATTGAAGGTAGCCGAGCAATGGTACGGGGAGGAGCATCACATCGGCGAGAACGGCTTGACCGACGATATGATTGCAGAGCTTGCATTAAAGGAAAGAAAAAAGCTTGAAATCAGCGGGATCATTTTATATGTCGATCATGTGCCGGCCAGCCTTTTTGCCGGATTTCCGCTGAGCCTGGACACGGTAGATGTGCTGATCGGGAAATGTACTCCCAATGCACCGAAGGGGATTGTGTATTATGCGCTGCGTGAATATCTGCGTTCCTTAGGCGGCAGATATGTTTATTGCAATCATGAAGAAGATTTAGGCATTGCGGGAATCCGACAGATGAAAAGCAGTCTTTGCCCCATCACCAAAACAAAAATATGGGAGGCTGTTTTACGATGAGTAAAAAGGATTATTTTATCCCCAGAATGTTTTACCGTCTTATGGTTCCGTCTGTGATTTCCTCTTTTGGATATGCATTGGCAGACATGGCAGACGCCCTTGTTGTCGGTCAGAGGCTGGGGGAAGTCGGTTTGGCGGCAATCAGTCTTTGTATGCCGATTTTTATGCTGATCAATCTCTTTATGGATGGGTTTGGCATTGGCGGAAGCGTTTTGTTTTCCCAACGGTTGGGAGAAGGGGATGTGGAGCAGGCGCAGGAGTGCTTTAACCGCACCTGGGTCACAACCTTGTTTTTAGGGCTTGTGATCGGGATTGCCGTAAATCTTTTTACAGATCCCTGTCTTCGTCTGCTCGGGACAAATCGGTCGGACGGTGCTGTTTATAACGCTTGCCGGGATTATGTTAAAATCATAGCCGCCGGGGCGCCGCTTTTCATGCTGAATGTTGTGTTAGCCGGGTTTTTAAGGAACGATAACAATGCTAAGCTTGCTTCCATGGGTTTTTTAATCGGGAACATAACGGATATTTTGCTGAACATCCTGTTTGTTTTGTTTTTTGGCTTGGGAACCCGGGGGGCGGCGATCTCAACGGTGATCGGATCCTGCCTTGCCATTTTGATTTATTTACCCGGCATCGTAGGGAAGAAAGCCGATATTCTCAGAATTAAGAAATTTTCTTTTTGTATCAGAGAGACATTTTACTGCTTCAAAACGGGCTTTGCAACATCGGTCAGACATCTTTTGCAACTGGTTTTCTTTTTGGTAATGAACCGGCTGCTGATGACTATCGCAGGCGAGAGCGGAGTGGCTGTATTTGATGTTGTATATAATGTTTCCTTTTTTATTGTTTATCTGTACAACGGTATTGCCGAAGCGCTGCAGCCTTTGGTGAGTACCTTTACCGGCGAAAATAATGAGGACGATTGCAATACTATTTTAAAGCTTTCAAAAGCGTGGTCGCTTTGCTTAGGCGCTGCCGCAGCGGCGCTCATTGCGTGGAATGCGGAGGCAATTTCATTGTTATTCGGGATTTCCGGTTCGTTACTTTTGGACAGCGGTACGGCAGTGAGAATTTATTGCGCCGGGTTTTTGTTTTTGGGCTTGAACATTATGAATGAAAAATATTATCAGTCAAAAGGATCCTTTTTGCCGGCATTTTTTATTGTCATAATGAGGGAGTTTATGCTTCTCATTTTGTGTGCGATGGCATTTTCGAGGATTGGCTTTACGGCCATTTGGCTGATGTATCCCGTCACAGAACTGGGAACCTATTTGGTTTTTAAAGCTTTTTTCCGCTTGCTTGTGAAAAATAAAAAGGGGCTGGACGAGAACAGAAGGCTCCGGATGACCCTTGGCGGGGTAGAGGATATGGAACATGTTTTGTACTGCAGCGGTGAATTTTGCAGGCGTATGGGGGCGGATCCAAAGCAGGAATATGCCGTTACATTGGTGATTGAAGAAATTTGCATGTCCATTTTGCGAAATGCGTTGAAGGACATTCCCGACGGTAAGATCCGCATTACCTTGCTTGCTCCGGAAAACGGAGAGTTTGTTCTGAATTTTCTGGACAATGCAGTGGAATTTAATCCGTTCTCGTTTGTGACAGGCAGGATGGAGAGCGAAGAGGATTTCAACATTGATGAAATCAGTATGACCATGATCAAAAATAAGACAAAGAAATTGACCTATCACAAGTGCGGCGGGTTTAATTCGCTTGCGGTTTCCATATAGGAGGGGTTTTTGCAATGAAGGTATCACTGAAATTCAAGGCAACTGCCGTAATCCTTTTGTTTACGGTGATTTTATCCATGAGCATTGTTTGGATCAGCTATAATACCTATACGGACAGCTTTAAAAAGCATTACAGCGCTCTTGCACTGTCCATTGCAAAATCCACTGCGTCGGTGGTGGATTCCGGAAAGGTGAAGATCGTTGCCGATGAAGTGAAAAAAACATATCGGGCTGCCTGTGCATCAGAAGGGGGCGCTCCCGATGATTTGTCCGAGGATGGGCAGAGGGATTATTTTGCGGCATTTGATTATATTACTCATTTGCCGGAATACCGGGAGCTTTTGGAAATTCTCACGAAGCTCAGGGAGGATAATGAGGCAGAATCCCTGTACTTAGGGGTTACCGACGTTGCAACCATGAAGGATTTGTATCTGGTTGACGCAAGCATTGACGACCCGTGCCGCCCCGGCGTGTATGACGATGTTCAGCCGGAACATGTTGAGAAAATAAAAGCAGGGGATTATGAATTCCCGGCATTTATTACCAATCTGCCGGAATACGGCTGGCTCTGTTCCGCTTCTGCGCCGATCCGGGATGAGGGCGGCAATGTGATCGGCGTTGCGTTGGTGGATATTTCAATGAATAAAATTATGAGCGACAGACGGGATTTTCTCGTCAGCCTGATCCTGATTACGGCAGTATCTGCATTGATAATGGCGGCGTTGGTTTTGTTTTTGGTCAATAAATTCCTCATCAAACCCATTAATGTTTTGAGTGACGCCGCAGGGGCGTTTGTGTCCGAGAGGCAGGAGGCAAAGTCCGGACGCTCTCAGATTGCCCTGCTTTCCATTCAAACCGGGGACGAAATTGAGCAGCTTTCGGAGTCGGTGAAGAAAATGGAAACGGATCTGAATACCTATATTGAAGAGTTGACTGCGATTACCTCAGAAAAAGAAAGAATCGGTGCGGAGCTTGATATTGCCACACACATTCAGTCTTCTATGCTCCCGTGCATTTTCCCGGCTTTTCCGGAACGGCAGGAATTTGACATATACGCACAAATGACTCCTGCAAAAGAAGTAGGCGGGGATTTTTACGATTTCTTTATGGTAGACGAAAGACATATTGCAATTGTTATGGCCGATGTATCCGGGAAGGGCGTTCCGGCGGCGTTGTTTATGGTAATTGCAAAAACGCTGATTAAGGATCATACGCTGCCGGATTGGGATTTGGGAGACGTATTTACAACGGTAAACCGTATTCTTTGCGAATCCAACAGTGAAGGGCTGTTTGTAACGGCATTTGAAGGGGTTTTGGATTTGGCAACCGGGGAATTTACCTTTGTCAACGCAGGACACGAAATTCCTTATCTATATAAGAAAGAAAGCGGATTCCAACCGTACAAACTGAAGCCGGGCTTTGTACTTGCGGGGATGGAGGGGATGAAATATTCCTCCGGAACCATCACTCTTGACACGGGAGATAAAATTTTTCAGTATACCGACGGTGTGACAGAGGCGGTGAATCCGCAAAACGAATTATTCGGAGCACAACGGTTATGCTCGGTTTTAAATCAAAGCAGTCAAAAGACCCCTTGTGAAATGATTCGTGATGTCAAAGCCGGGATTGACGCCTTTGTGGGAAGCGCAGACCAGTTTGACGATATTACCATGCTGTGCTTAGAGTATAAAAGCAAAATGGATACGGAGGGGGAACAATGAAGGAATTAACCGTTACGGCAAAAATTGAAAATATCGAAACGATTACTCGGTTTGTGGATGAGCAGCTTGCTTCTTATCAATGCCCGAAAAAAGCGCAGCTCCAAATTGACATTGCCATTGACGAGCTGTTCGGGAATATTGCCCATTATGCCTATCATCCGGAGGAGGGGCCTGCCACTGTTCGTGTGGAGGTTACAGAACACCCCTTATCTGTGATCCTGACATTTATTGATAACGGCGTTCCGTATAACCCTTTGGAAAAGGCCGACCCGGATACCTCTCTTTCGGCGGAGGAAAGAGAAATCGGGGGCTTGGGCATTTATATGGTGAAACAAACAATGGATGAAATTTTGTATGAATATAAAGACGGTCAAAATATTTTAACCGTGAAGAAAAGCCTGGAAAAGTGAGGGGATGAGAAGGTGAAGCAAGAACTGTTCCGAAAAAAGAGCCTGGAAAGAATCTCTTCTCCGGAAAAAATAGACGATTATATTAAGACGGTCAACGTGCGGCTTTGGCTTGTTGCTGCTGCCTGCATGCTGGTGATGATATCGTTGTTTTTGTGGGGGATTTTCGGGAAGATTGAAATCACGCAAAGAGCCGCAACTGTGTGTGAAAACGGTGAGGCAGTCTGCTATATTCGGGAAGAAAACCGGGAGGATGTTTCTGAGAAAACGGATTTCAGGGTGAATGGGCAATTATATAGAATAAAAGCCATTTCCGATCTGCCTCAAAAGGCGTCGGAGGTGATGCCGGAATATGCGGCTCATATTGGACTGTTTAAAGAAGACGATTGGGTATATGCGGCAGACTTGAACACGGACTTAGAGGACGGGATTTATGAAACCGAGGTGATTACAGCGGCGGTTTCTCCTGTTCATTTGTTCATGAATTGAGGTGTGGCGGTTGCGAAAGCAAACAAAGAAAAAATATGTGAATGTACCGACGATGATGCAGCTTGAGGCAGTGGAATGCGGCGCCGTTTGCCTTGCAATGATTTTAGCGTATTATAAAAAATGGCTGCCTTTAGAAGAGGTCAGGCGGGATTGCGGTGTGTCCAGAGACGGTTCCAATGCAAAAAACATTGTAGGAGCCGCCCGCCATTACGGACTTCGTACTGAAGCCTATCGGCTGGAGCCGCACGAGCTAAAGACGTATGCGGCGTTCCCGTGTATCATACATTGGAATTTCAATCACTTTGTGGTGCTATGCGGATTCCGTCGGGGAAAGGCGCTGATTAACGACCCTGCAAGGGGAAAGATCTGGGTATCGGATAAGGAATTTGATGAAGCGTTCACGGGGATATGCCTTTGCTTTTCCCCTGATGAAGGCTTTCAAAAATCCGGCAAGCGGCAAAGTATATTGTCCTTTTCTAAAAAAAGGCTGGCCGGCGCCGGGGCGGCAGTGGGCTTTGTAATCGGAACGGCCTTTCTCCTTTCGGTGATTGAAATCACAAGCTTGTCATTTTCAAAAATTTTTGAAGATGTTATTCTGAGTCCTTCAGGCGGGAAGTACGGGGTTCTGTTTCTTTCCCTGTTTTGTATTTTAGGTATTGTGTGGGCTGTTATCACGGGCGCAAAAGAAGCCGGGATGTTAAAAATAAACGGGAAGTTTTCAGCATCCGGTTCCAGTGCATTTATGTGGAAAACGCTGCATTTGCCGCTGGAATTTTTCTCTCAGAGAATGGCGGGCGATATTCAGGTAAGGATGGCGTCTAACAGCACAGTTGCCTCATCAATGGTGGCCATATTTGCCCCGATTGTATTGGATGCGGGCATGTTGATTCTTTACCTTCTGATCATGCTGCGGTACAGCGTCTTGTTAACACTGGTGGGGATCACAAGTGTATTGCTGAACGTCCTTTTGTGCAGTTACGCTACCCGAAAGCGGATCAACGTGCTGCGAGTAATGATGCGGGATGAAGGAAAGCTTGCCGGTGCAACCGTATCGGGAATTGAAATGATTGAGACCATCAAGGCAAGCGGAGCGGAAAACGATTTTTTTGAAAAATGGGCAGGCTACAGCGCCGGGGTAACGGCTGCAAAAGCGGAATATTTGAACATTGATTGCAAAATTGGTCTTTTGCCGGAGCTGGTTTCGGCTCTTGCGGAAGTGATTGTAGTGTCCCTTGGTGTATGGCTGATTATGACCGGTTCGTTTACCGTGGGTATGCTGCTTGCCTTCAGCGGATTTTTAACGGCGTTTTCAAAGCCGGTACGAACGTTGATTTCTGTGGGAGAGACTGCCGGTGAGCTTCGATGCGATATGGAGCGGATTGAGGACGTGATGGAATACCCGGAGGATGGGGTCTTTTCCAATGCTGAAAGCGGAGAACGGGAATATGATAAGCTTTCGGGAGAGATTGAGCTTTTGAACGTGACCTTTGGTTACTCTCCTTTGGCAGAGCCGCTGATCCGGGAATTCAGTTTGAAAATTTCCCCGGGGGAGAAAATTGCGATTGTGGGTGCGTCCGGCTGTGGGAAGTCCACCATTGCAAAGCTGATTGCAGGGTTATACAGACCCTGGAGCGGCAGTATTTTATTTGACGGAAAAACGATGGATGAGATTGATCGGGCGGAATTTACCGGTTCCGTCGCTGTGGTAGATCAGGAGATTACCCTGTTTTGCGATACGGTGGCGAGCAACATAAAGATGTGGGATCATTCCATTGAGGATTTTGAGATGATCCTGGCGTGCCGTGACGCCAGGATTCATGATGCCATTTTGGAACGTGACCAAGGTTATAACAGCGTCATTTATGAAAATGGGAAAAATTTTTCGGGCGGTGAAAAGCAGCGTTTGGAAATTGCCCGTGTCCTTGCGGAGGATCCCACCGTTATCATTATGGATGAAGCGACCAGCGCGCTTGACAGCGCAACGGAATATGAAGTGGTCAATTCCATTGCTGCCCGTGGAATTACCTGTATCATGATTGCGCACCGGCTTTCCACCATCCGTGATTGCGATGAAATTATCGTGATGGAAAACGGCAGGATTGCCGAACGGGGAACTCACGAGGAATTATACCATAAAAACGGGATTTATACAAAACTGATTACCAACGAGTAAAGGGGGGAACATTTCTGTGGGGTGGTTTGACGAGCAAATACGGCAACGGAAAAAGGAGGACGCAGATGTTCTTTCCGAAGCTTTATTTGATATTACGAGCGCAGTTTCCGGCAAAAAAAGATTTTTTCAAACCGGGGACGCCAAAAATGAAATTGACAAAATATTAGAGTATTATGGGGTGAAAAGCCGTGAGCTGCCAAGCTCGGTCAAGGAAACCGACGCACAAATTGAGTATCTGATCCGCCCCTGCGGTATCATGAAGCGAACCGTTACCTTAACCTGCGGCTGGCATAAGGATGCGGCATATCCTATGCTTGCAACATTAAAGGACGGCACGCTGACGGCATTACTGCCGGGGAGATTTTCGGGATATTTTTATACGGATCGGAACAGCGGCCGGCTTTTGAGAGTGACCAAAAATACGGAGGTATTGTTTGAAGAACAGGCCTATTGTTTTTATAAACCCTATCCCTTAAAAAAGATGGGAGAAAAGGAGCTGTTAAAAAACATATTTGGAGCAATCAGCCGATCTGACATCTGTTGGTTTGTATTGGCAAGCGTAGTCACAGTCGGGATCTCGCTGATTGTACCGAGTGTTTATGAAATATTGTTTTCCTACATTGCAAGGGGAATAAGCATACAGCCGCTGCTGTTTGCCGCCCTTGTACTGATTTGTACCGCAGTTTCTGTTAACATGATTAAGGCTGTGAAAAAAATGCTGTCCGGAAGAATCAATAATAAATTGGAAATTTCTTGCGGGTCAGCTGTTATGATGCGGATTTTGTCTCTCCCTGCAGAGTTTTTCAAAGAATACAGTGCAGGAGAGCTGTCCAGTAAGGCGCAGTCGGCAACGGAACTATGCAGGGTGCTTTCAGAGGCGGTTATTTCATTGGGGATTACAACGGTTTTGTCCTTTTTATATTTGGTCTGGATTTCATTTTTTGTACCGCCGCTTCTTCTGCCGGCTGCGGTGACCACCCTTGCGGCAACAGCCTTTTCCCTTTTGATCATGTCAGTGCAGTCAAAAAGGAAGGAAAGGGAGAATGGACTGGAGGCGGAAGAGCAAGGGATCAGCTATTCCCTGATTTCTGGAATTTCCAAAATAAAGCTTGTCGGCGGCGAGATGAGAGCTTTTGCAAAATGGGGCGAAAAGTATGCGGCAAAAGCACGGCTGGCATACAATGCTCCGTTTCCTGTCAGGTTTCGGAAAGCTATTTTTGTTTTGATTACCGTTCTGGGCACCGCTTGGATTTATTACGCTGCCGTGCAAGCCAAGGTGACGGCGGCAGACTTTTATGCCTTTACCGCTTGCTACGGAGTGATCACCGGTACTGTTTCGTTGTTTTTTGAAACCTGTGACAAAATGTCTGACTTAAAGCCAAAGTTAAAAAATATTGTGACCTTTTTTGAGGTGAAACCGGAAATTTCTTCAGATAAGCAAACGGTGACCCATTTATCCGGTGGAATTGAGCTGAATAACGTTACCTTTCGGTATTCGGAAAACAAAACGGTCTTTCAGAATCTGTCACTGAAAATCAGACCGGGAGAATATGTGGCCGTGGTTGGGAAAACAGGGTGCGGAAAATCCACTCTGATCCGACTTTTATTAGGCTTTGAAGCACCTCAAAAGGGTGTGATTTACTATGACGGTAAAGATTTATCAAAGCTGGATCTGAAAAGCCTTCGCCAAAAAATCGGCATTGTGATGCAAAACGGAACGCTTTTTGCGGGGGATATTTATTCCAACATTGCTGTTTCGTCGCCGTCTCTGACGCTGGATGATGCGTGGGACGCAGCGGAAAAAGCGGGAATTGCGGAGGATATCCGAAATATGCCTATGGGGATGCATACCATTTTGTCCGAAGGGGGCGGTGGTATTTCCGGCGGGCAGAAGCAGCGAATTCTGATTGCAAGAGCCATTGCCGCAAAACCGCGTATTGTTATCTTTGACGAGGCAACCAGCGCACTGGACAATATTACGCAGGGAATTGTTGCAGCATCTGTTGACAGCATGAAATGCACCAGAATTATTGTAGCGCACAGGTTGTCCAGCATCCGGGGCTGCTCCAGAATTTTGGTGCTTGACGATGGAAAAATTGCCGAGGATGGATCCTACGAGGAGCTGGTGAACCGAGACGGATTATTTGCCGAACTCATCCAACGGCAAAAAATTGTGTAAAAAAATATACCTTTTTCAGTTTAGATC
The DNA here is from genome assembly GCA_934489915.1 of uncultured Clostridia bacterium. Taxonomy (GTDB): domain Bacteria; phylum Bacillota; class Clostridia; order HGM11514; family HGM11514; genus SIG438. The sequence goes on from CAKSSZ010000014.1 coordinate 13,444, forward strand.
GTATCAATGATTGAAAGGAAGAATGAAAATGAAGAAAAATGCTGTAAAAAACCTGTTTGATTTTCAAAAATTTAATGCAAATCAACATCTGGCAGACATGATCGAGAAAACGGAATCCAAATATACCAAAACGCTGTCCGATGACGACCTTGCGCATATAAGCGCTGCCGGCAATCTCAATACTTCGATACGCTTTCCGAAAAAGACGGAGGGCAAGTAGAATGACTGAGACGGGAAAAGAGCAATTATATGAAGCATACAGGGAAAAGGTCAGCGCATATGTGTTTGGGAAAGTGGGGCATATCCAGGACGCTGAGGATTTGATTTCTACCGTGTTTTTAAAAATTTATCAGAACACGGATCGGTTTGATCCGTCTCGGGCAAAGCTTTCCACCTGGATTTATTCCATCACCAGAAATACCGTGATCGATTATTTCAGAACAAGAAAAATCTATTGCGAGTTGGACGAAATGACCCTTTGGGAAGATCCCATATCCGAGTCGTTGGAAGCAGAGGAACTGCTGGAGCAGCTTTATCAGGCACTGGCAAAACTGACGGAGCGTCAAAGAGATTTGATTATTCTCCGTTATTACACAGGCAAAACCTTGAAAGAAATTTCCGTTTCTTTAGGGATGTCATATATTAATACAAAAATTACACACAAAAAAGCGCTCGGCAGCTTACAGAAGCTGCTTTCCGCTCAATGAAGGGAGGAAAGGGATGTAAAAAGGTCCAAAAGCAGAGGAAGGACCGGCAGTGATTTTCCTTTGTTTTTCCTGCACACTGTCAAAAAAACAAGAATGGGGGTTAAAAACAACATGGTAAACCACGCTAAAAAAATGGTAAGCGTCATACTTTGTATCAGCATGCTGCTATCCCTTGCCCCTGCCGGCTTTGCGGCGGAAGGACAGGACAGCGGCGAACGCTCGTACTTTGATTTTGAAGCCACCGAGTATGAGGTGAACGAAAATGACGGCGAGCTGAAAATCAAAATTATGCGCCACGGCGAAGGAACTGAGAAAGCGGATGTTGCAATTAAGGTAGCCGATGTACTGTCCTCTTACGGTGAGGATTATGAAGTGCTTGACGCAAAAAGAAATCGGCTGACAAAGGTTTACGGTGAAAAGCCGTCTGTTTCTGACTTTACTTATGAAGGGGACGCAGCCAACCTGGTAGAGGTACCGGAGCAGGCTGTCGCAGAAGAAGGCGGACAGCCCGACGGGGAAGCAGCGGAGCAGGGGGCAGATGATGCCAAAGCTCAAAAAGAAGCGGTGGCAGAAGAGCCGGTTGAGACCGCGGCTCCGCAGGAAAAACAGGAGCAGCTGCCCGTCAACACCGAAAAGAAAGCAAAAAGCACCGGTTCTTCTTTGCGTGATGCGCAGGAAGCTTATCTGAATGTTGCGGAAAACAAGGAGGATCAGGAAACCGAATCGGCCGTAAAGGAAACCCTGGATGATTTGTATAATTATTTCCTGACGGCAGAGGGTGCGGCAGGAGTTGTTCATTTCGGTAAGGGGGAAACGGAAAAAACAATTACCGTAAGAGTGTTTGACAATGATGTGGCAGAACAGAACAAGATATTTATGATTGCTCTGATGGGCACTGACAACGATGAGACCATGACGGCGGCAAATGCTACCACCTATGTGACTATTGTGGATGATGAGGTGGCGGAAAAGGCTTTGTTTGAATTAGCCGAGGAAAGCCTGAGCCTGACCCAGGATCAGCCCGAGGGTTATGTCACCGTAAGAAGAAGCGGCGGCACACAGTATTTTTCTACCGTTTACCTGTCTACCGTGAAAAATACGGCGGATGTGAACGCTTATGAAAGCTTTTCGTATCAACCCGTTGCCTTTGTGCCGGGAGAAACGGAGAAGAAGGTCAAGGTGCAGGCAAGTGACTTTAGC
>CAKSSZ010000015.1 GCA_934489915.1 uncultured Clostridia bacterium
TAAAACACTCCCTTCCTGGAAAGTACCCGCCTGATTGTGGCAAAGAAAATTTTTGTATCCAACCTTAACGATCTATTTTTGATGTAGCATAACTCCATTTCCTGCCGTTTGCCGTCGGCATAGCCCACATCGTTGCGGGCGTAAGCCTGCCAGTAGCCTGTGAGACCGGGTTTTACACTGAGCAGGGCGCTGCGGTTTTCTCCGTACAGCAATGTTTCTTCCTCGAGAACAGGTCTTGGCCCGATCAGACTCATTTCATTTTTGATGATATTTAAAATCTGCGGCAATTCGTCCAGAGAAGTTTTTCGTAACAGGCTGCCGATCCCGGTAACCCGTGGGTCATGCTCCAGCTTATATTCTTTTTGATATTCCTCTATTTCCTCCGGCGTTAAAAAATCCTCTAACCGATCCGCATTCATTTTCATGGTTCGGAATTTATACATGGAGAAGGGCTTCCCGTCCTTTCCCATTCGGGTAGATTGATATAAGACGGGGCCGCCGTCGGTCATTTTAGCGGCCGCTGCCACCAAAGCATACAGGATCAGATAGATCGGCATGGCGAGCCAGGAAAAGAGCAGATCAACGCTTCTTTTCAAAAAGGAATAGAGAATTCCCCGGTCTTTGATTGCCTGTTTTTTTGAAATTAACATATAATTTGCATTTTGTCTGAGTTCAAGCATATTTTCTCCTTTCCTCCCGTTTGAAAAAAATATTCATATGCTTTAGAACGCCTGCGGTAAGCGTCCGTTTTGGGGATCGGGCGACTTAATATTTGTATTGGGAATAACCGCCCTTACCGCTTTTATAGTATCTGCCGTACTTGCCGTACCTTCCGTATCGGCTGTATTTTCCGTAAAGCTCCGTTTTCGGGTCAACATCCTCTAAAATAATGCCCAGGATTTTTGCGTCAACCTGTTCTAACGAATGAACCATTTGTTTGATATCGTTGATGTTTGAAAATCCGGCACGAACCGCAAAAAGATAACCGTCAATTTTATCGGCAAGAACGGTTGCGTCTGTTACAACATTCACCGGCGGCGTATCAATCATGATATAATCATAGTTTTGACTGCACTCCTCCAGCAGGGCACTTACCCTCGGCGTTGCAAGCAGCTCCGCCGATGAACTGCTCACATTCCCGGAAATAATGATATCAAATCCCAAGTTGGTATTTTTTATGATTTCGGCACGGTCGTTGATTCCTGCAAGGTACTCTGAAAGCCCTTCCTGCTTCTCAATCGCAAGATACTGCGCAATTCTCGGTCTGCGCATATCCGCGTCAATCAAAAGCACCTTTTTCCCTGCCTGTGCCAATGTTTTTGAAAGGTTAATACTGCAAGTGCTTTTTCCTTCGGAGGCAACTGCGCTGGCAATCACAATCTTTTTGCAGCTGCCCTTGGTGGGCAAATAAAAAATATTGGTTCTTGCCATCCGGTATGCCTCCGAAACAGCAAAGGAGGTATCCTCATTTAATAGAAAGTGATAAGCAAGCGCATTTGTGTTCTTTGCAGAGCCTTTGTCTTTTTTCTTCTTTTTGGGTATGATTTCTTCATGGGGCGGAATCATGCCGATCACAGGAATTTTAAAATAATTAACAATTTCATTTCTGCCGTACACGGTTGTATCCATAGAGTTCGCAAGCAAAATATATCCGCAGGATAAAATAAAGCCGATTGCAAAGCCAAGGAATGCGTTGCGGGCGATGGGCCAATTGTAATCGTCAATATCCGGTACCTTAGCCTCCTCGATTACCTCCACGGACGCAGCCTTTACAATTCGGATGATCTCATCCGGCACAATTGCGATAATCTCGTTGACAATGTCAGCCGCCATTTGCCTGTTTTGTGATGTGGCTGAAATGTAAAACGCCTCTGTTTCGTTCATGGCGCTTCCCGTCAGCATGCCATTGATTTTTTTGGCGGTTAAGTCGGGGTAGGTGTCTTTTAATTGCTCCGCCACCTGTTCTAATACAGGATCGGAGCGAATGATAATCAAATAAGTATCTACCAGGGATTTTGAAACGGTCAAATCCCCGGTGGTAATATACCTGTCATCATTTTTCTCATTATAAACATAGAGCTTGGCAGTCGCTGTATATTCCGGATTCACAAAGCAATAGGTAAATCCTCCGAATGTCACCATTCCAATCAGAGAAACAATCACAATCAGCAAGATACTGTGCCATAAAGCAAGAAATACATCCTTTACAGTCAAATTCATTGAAAATCGGCCCTCCATATTTTATACTGCGCAGACGGTCAATTCAGTTCTACCGTGTAATAAGAATGGCAGGTTTCGCCGTCTTGGGTATAACGGATATAAACTCCGTACCAGCCGGCTGTATTCTGTTTCCATCTGCTGCTGTCTTTCGGATTGGTATATTGCTGCTTTAATGAACTCCCGTTGATTTCCGGGAATTTTGCGGCCGCCGCAGCAAACTCACTCCAGTTGGAAAGATACACATCCTCTGTGCCGATGTATACGATGGTCACCTTCGTCACGTTGAATCCGTTTGCAGTTAAAATGATTTGATCCTCTTCCACAACGGCAAACGGAGCGTCCGTCGGCTGCAAATCATAATCAGAAACGGTAAAGGTATAATACTTGGTAAATGACTTGTTTAAGTTTTCATCAAAATACTTGATGAATGCAACATAATTTCCGTTCGTACCGAACGTTTTTGTATAATCCAGGGTATTTTGCGTTCTTGCATATCCGTTGATCCCGTTTTTGCTCGGATATTTTTTCCCTGCTGTAATAAAGTCATCCCAGATTACATTGTCTGCCCGGAACGCAGCGTCTCCCACATACGCAACACCTACGGTAGCGGACACGGAGCCTTTCATTTTCAAGGTTTTTGTCTTAGGGTTATAAGAAAGAGCGGGGATTTCAAAGGTTGCGGCGTTTTTGACATTGAAGGTCATATAATCCACCGCTGTTGTGCCGTCCTCTTTGGTGTATTTTACAAACGCAACATAGTTGCCTCGGGTCCCCGGGGTTCTTTTGGTAAAGTTCCCATAGACCGCATATCCGGCAGTGCTGTTCAAGTTGGTATATTCTTTGCCGGCGGCAACCAACCGATCCCAGTTGATATTGTCTGCGTCAAAGGTTGCCCCGCCGACATAAATAATACCGACCCGGCAGCTGGCGCTTGCTTTTTTCACCAGAGTCAGCGCGCTTCCGTCCCATTTCAGATAGGGAATATCAGGCTCCTCCGGATCCGGGTCAACCACCTGGTTTTTCGTAAATTTTGCCGTGTAGGTTTTATCTGCGGTTACATTTTTAACCGTAAATTCCGCCGTGTCACACACCTTTTCGTCGCCGTCGTACCAGCCTGCAAAGGTGTAGCCGTCGTTTGCCGATGCGGTAAGGGTAATACTGCTGCCTTTTGCCACTTCACCGCCGCCTGAGACTGTGCCGCCGGTTTCGGCTGTGGCTGTTACGGTATAAGTGTTCGGCTGTAATCCGGTAACGGATCTGTTGTCGCTTGCCCAATCGTAAGCAGACAGGTTTTTGGTTGCGCCGACCACGGTGGTGTCAGTTTGCCTGATTGCATAAAAAGCGCCTGTTTCGGAACCGGTTGCCGGAAGGGTTGCATTTGCCCAGCCCTCGCCGAAAAGAAAGGTCGTGATCGGTGTCTCCATTGCAAATCCGCTCAGATCCGTATCTGTGCTCACCTGAAATGCGCTTAAATCCAGGGTTGTAAATGCCTTGCTGTTAGAGCCGCAGTAATAAAACATTTCCTCCATAGTGGTAGCCTTAGCAGTATCAAACCGATTCCCCAGGGTAAGCGTAAATACCGGGGAAATATAGCCGGTGTAAAAGAACATACGCGCCATATTGGTAACGTTAGAAGTATCAAACCGATCCCCCAAATCAAGCGTGAATACCTTGGAATACTGGCCGCAGTTGGCGAATATGCCTCGCATGTTGGTCACCTTTGACGTATCAAAATTCTTTCCCAGATCCAGTGTGAATGATCGGGCGTGTTGACCGCAGCTTGAAAACATATGTTTCATATCAGTCACCTTGGAGGTGTCAAACTGATCTTTTAAATGAAGAGTAAATGACGAGGAAGACTGTCCGCAGCTTGAAAACATACTATTCATATTGGTTACTTCTGATGTGTGAAACAGCTCTCCAAAATCAAGTGTGAACACCAAAGATTTTTGACCGCAGGCCTGGAACATTTCTGACATATTGGTTACCTTTGACGTGTCAAACTGATCTTTCAAATCCAGCGTAAATACCTTGGAAATCTGACCGCAAAAACTGAACATCCCTGACATATTGGTTACTTCTGATGTGTGAAACAGCTCCCCTAAATCAAGCGTGAAATTCGGAGCCAGATAGCCGCAGCTTGAAAACATATATGACATATCAGTCACTTTTGAAGTGTCAAACCGATCGCCCAAAGTAAGCGTGAATCCCGTGGAGTGCATACCGCAGCAGTAGAACATGCTTGACATATCGGTCACCATTGACGTATCAAAATTCTTTCCTAAATCCAGTTTAAATACCGTGGAATCATAGGCGCATTGATAGAACATGCGCGACATATCGGTAACCTTGGATGTGTCAAGCAGATCAAGCCCCGCAATACTGTCAATTTTTCTACCGTTATAAAATGCGTTTGCAAGGCTTTTTCCCGCTGTGATTTTTTTGTAGCCGCCGATGTAAAGCTCTGTACCGTCCATCCATGCCTTAACGCTGCCGTCGCCCTTTGCGGAATAGTCGGAGCAGGTGACGTTTGTCAGGTCGTAATCCGCCAAATCCACAAAGTGTACGGCGGTAATTTCAGTCTCACTGTATGTGGTAACGCCGTCATTTTTAATTTTGCTTAAAAGCGTATTGGTAGAATCTGTGCTGAACAGGCAGGATACCTTCTCGGTAAACTTCGCCGTATAGGTCTTATCTGCGGTTACATTGCTGACGGTGAATTTTTCCGTATCGCAAACCTTTTTTTCGCCGTCATACCAGCCTTCAAAGGTGTAGCCGGCATCCGGTGTTGCAGTCAGGGTAACACTTTTGCCCTTTTCCACTTTACCGCCGCCTGAGACTGTGCCGCCACCGGTTTCCCCGACCTCGGCCGAAATGGTGTAATTCACAATGATCCTTGCAAACCTTGCGATATAGGTTTTACTTTCCGTTATATTACTGACCACAAATTCTGTCGTATCGCACACCTTGGTGTCGCCGTCATACCAGCCGTCAAAGGTGTAGCCGGCATCCGGTGTTGCAACCAGGGTAACGCTGCCGCCTTCCGGCACGTCATCGCCGCCGGAGACTTGGCCGCCCGAGTCTTTGACCCTTGCCGTGACTAGGTAATAGGGAGTGGTTTGGATAAATTTTGCCGTATAAGTTTTGTCGTCGGAGGCGTCTTCAATCACAAATTCCTCCGTATCGCAAACCTTAGTATCGCCTTCATACCAGCCCTCAAGGGAGTAGCCGTTCGGGGCGGGTACCGCAGTAAGGGTGATGCTTTCTCCGTCCAATACCGTACCGTCGCCTCTCACCGAGCCGCCGCCTTCTGCTAAAGCCGTGATGGTGTAAGTGACGTTATCGGTAAAGGTTACCGTTCTGTTATTGGACGCCCAATCATAAGTAAGCAAATTTTTTGTTGCTCCGACAATTTCGGTCGGTGTGTCGGATGAGCTGTTTGCAAACTTGTTGTATTTCATCGCCACAGTTGCGTTTCTCCAGCCCCTGCCGAAAATGAATTTTGTGACAGGGATATCCTCTGCAAATAAGCTCAGATTCGTATCTGCGCTCACCCGGAACGTGCTTAAATCCAGGGTTGTAAATGCGGTACTGCTATAACCGCACCGTTCAAACATGCGGTACATTGTGGTAACGTTTGAGGTATCAAACCGATCCCCCAGATCCAGTGTAAAGGTTGGGGAACTGCGGCCGCAGTCAATGAACATATATGACATATCAGTAACCTTCGACGTGTCAAACTCATCTCTCAGGTTCAGCGAAAATTTCGTGGACTTATAGCCGCAGCTGCCAAACATATATACCATCTTGGTAGCATTGGAGGTGTCAAAATTATCTCCTAAATCCAGTGTAAACTCCGAGGAATTATAACCGCAGTTATTGAATAAATATCCCATATCGGTAGTCCTGGACGTATCAAGCAGATCAAGACCTGTGATACGGTTGATATTTTTGCCGTCCCGGAATGCACAATTGAGGCTTCTTCCCGCTATGATTTTTCTGTAGCCGCCGATGTAAAGCTCCGTACCGTCCATCCATGCCTTAACGCTGCCGTCGCCCTTTGCGGAATAGTCGGAGCAGGCGACGTTGGTCAGGTCGTAATCCGCCAAATCCACAAAGTGCACGGCGGTGATTTCAGTCTCACTGTATGTTGTGATGCCGTCGTTTTTCACTCTCTTTAAAAGCGAATCGTTATAGTTTGTGCTGAACAGATAAGAGGGCTTGTATGTCTGAATTTTAAGATAACTTCTTCCCTCATTTGCTATATCGTCAATTTGCGTAACGTTTCTTAACATTTGTGAATCAGAGCCGTCCGGATTATCGCTGTATTCCAAATCCATGACGAGGTTATCCTCTAAATGGAAATAGGACGTATTGTCTATGATTCTCCAAACGGCACGGCGCATCACAAAATATAACGGCTGCTCACTGTAGCAGATTTGAATCTCCGCACCGCTTCCGTTAACGGTTACCATACGTGCGGTTCTGCCCGTCTCAAGGGTGCCGGAGTAAAGATAAACCTTGCCTTTGTCGGCGTATAACGCATACTCATCATCGGTGATGAGATGGCTGTCAATCAAGTAGAACTCGCCGCCGGCTATGCGTACCGGATTGCTGCCGTTGGTCCCGGTATTATGGATGGTAATACCGTTGGCAGTAACCTTGCCGCCGTTGATTAAAAGAATTGCCTTGTGGTAGTTGCTTTGTGAAACGCCGGTTACGGTTCCGCCCCCGATGAGCTCCAGGCTGCCGCCTTCAACGCAGATGCCGCATGTGAAAGATGTTTGGTTGTCAGCGGTCGGTGTGGTCAAGGTTTTGCCGTTTGTGTCCAACACCAGATAGTCCTCTGTATCGGTCAGCGTGTTTTCCGCCGTACAGTCGGCAAGCAGACGAACCGTCGCCTTGTTTTCTTCCGTGGTATCCAGGGCGACAGCCGCCGCCCACGCTGCGTCAATTGTGGCGTAATTCGTTGTGCTTCCGCCAAATGTAACGCTTACTGCGTCATCCGCTCCGAGTGCCGTCATAGGCAGTGCTGACAGCAGAAAGAGTAAGCTGATGCAAAAGGCGGTCACTTGTTTTCTGAATTGTTTCATAAGATAACTCCTCTCATTTTTTATCTTCTTCATTCTGTTTGCTTCCTCTAACTTGCCGCACTCCTTTGGCATTCTTCCGAAAAACCGTTCCGAGGCAGAAAAAGCTATGGAATCATTTTTATCTATATGATAGCGTTACTCGTTTCTTTCCAGTAACACCTGATCGGTTTTCGTTCGCAGCAAAAGCAGCATATCAAATTCCTTTAAAGTAAGGTCAAGCCCTTCCTGGCTGAACAGTGACAACACTTGGGACAGATATTCTGTTCTGGAGATATCGTTTTTGCATAATGCAAGCTTTTTCAGCTCCTCTTTCAGCCTTTCGTTCGTGTCTAATTCATAATTGAATTTTGCTACTTTATCAAACGTTACCTTTTTCCTTTTGAACAACAATGACTTCACCTCCCGGTCGCCGAGTTATTTCATTATATCAAAAAAAATACCGCTGGGAACGGCTTTCGTCGTAATTGGTCGATTTTGGAGCCTGATTGGTCATTTGGGAATGAGAAATTGTAATGGATCATAGCGGCGCTGGATGTTCCCGTTTGTTTTGTAAAAAAAGGGGTGCAGCAAAACGAAACCGTTTTGCTGCACCCTTTTTGGGCGCTTTTGTTTCTTTTGTTCATTGTTTTTCATCCTTTCTGTTTTTCTGCCCGTGGGTTGATGTTAGGGATAGCACATGGGGGCAGAACAGAAAAGAAACCGATCGAAACATAGACGGCACGGAGCGTATCATTCATACGATACGCTCCGTGCCGCTTGCTGAAAGGACGGTTACAGGCTAATTTTTCGGCCGTAACCGTTCCAGCTCCTTGAGCCAGACGGCTGCACTGGCATCGCTGGGCATTCTCCAGTCCCCTCGGGGGGAAAGGCAGACGCTGCCCACCTTGACCCCGTCGGGCATACAGTTCCGCTTAAATTGCTGGCTGAAAAATCTGCGGTAAAAAACATTCAGCCAATGGAGTACCGTTGTTTGAGAATATTCGTTTTCAAAAGCACGGCATGCCATGGTATAAATTTTCGCCGGGGAAAAGCCAAACCGAAGCATATAGTATAAAAAGAAGTCGTGCAGGGGATAGGGGCCTACCAGATCCTCTGTTTTTTGCGCAATTTCCCCATCCGGCTGAGGGGGGAGCAGCTCCGGACTGATGGGCGTGTCCAGCACATCCTGCAAAATCGGTGCGGCAGAGGGGAACAGCCCCTGATCGATCACGCTTTCAATCATCCACTGTACCAGCGTTTTCGGAATGCTGACGTTTACCCCGTACATGCTCATATGATCCCCGTTGTAGGTACACCACCCCAGCGCAAGCTCGCTTAAATCGCCGGTGCCGATGACGATCGCCCCCAGGCGGTTTGCTACGTCCATCAATACCTGGGTGCGTTCCCGTGCCTGGGAATTTTCATAAGTCACATCCTGCACGGACGGGTCGTGGCCGATATCGGAAAAATGCTGCTGTACCGCCTTTTGAATGGGGACCTCCATGACGGTGACTCCCAAGGCCTGCATCAGCTGCAATGCGTTTTGATAGGTGCGGTCGGTGGTGCCGAAGCAAGGCATGGTAACCCCGCAGACGGACGAGGCGGGCAGCCCCATTTCCTTTGCGGTTTGCGCACAGACCAGCAAGGCAAGCGTAGAATCTAATCCCCCCGAAATCCCCAGCACCATTTTTCCGCCGGTGATGGCAAGCCGCTTGGAGAGACCGGCCGTCTGCATTCTGAAAATATCCCGGCAGCGGCTGCGCCGGTCGGCGGCAGCCGAAGGAACAAAGGGATGGCGGCGGAGCGGGTAGGAATGCCCGTCAGAGGTTGCCTGCTGCGGCGCCGGTACAGTGCGGCAAGGGGCGCCGTACAGCCGTGCTGTCTGGGCAAAGGTTTTCATTTTCTGACGGTCGGTGCGGAGCTTTCCCAAATCCGTATCGGCGCACAGCAGATAGCCGCTCCGCTCATCGGGCGCAGATTCTGCCAGCAGAGAGCCGTTTTCCGCAATCATGCCATGACCGGAAAAGGTTAGATCCGAAGTGGATTCTCCGTCCCCCGCAGAGGAAAACACATAGGTGCAGAGATTTTGGGCGGAGTGCTGCTGCACCAGACTGCGGCGGTAGTCCCGCTTGGAAATGACCTCATTGCTGGCGGACAGATTCACAATGATTTCCGCCCCCCCTAAGGCAAGCATGGTGCCGGGGGAAAGGGGTGTCCATAAATCCTCGCACAGTTCAATGCCAAAGCGGAAGACACCGGCGTCAAAGATCAGGTCGTTTCCCACCGGTACCGTTCCCTCCTGCGCCAGCCCTAAGGCTTGGGGAGACAGTTCCGTCTGAGCAAGGTCTGAGGCGGCGCAGAACCACCGCTGCTCATAAAATTCGTTATAATTGGGCAAAAAGGTTTTGGGAACCACCCCTAAAAGCCGCCCTTGACAAAGGGGAAGGGCGCAGTTATACAATTGCCCGTTGATGAGCAGGGGGGCGCCTGCGATGACAATGCCGGGGCGATCTTCCGTTTCCTTTGCAATGCGGAAAATGCTTTCCTGCACAGCCTCCTGCAGAGCGGTCTGGAAAAACAGATCTCCGCAGGTATAGCCGGTAACGCAAAGCTCGGGGAACACCAAAAGGGCAGGATCCTTCGCCCGGCGGATCAGCCGGCAAATTTCCTCTGTGTTTTTTTGCGGGTTTGCTACGGTGATGGCAGGAACCGCAGCGCCTACATGAATCCAATCAAACATAATGCATTCGCCTTTCTGTTTTTTTCTATCCTGTTCCGTTTCGATCCTTTTTATTCGGTGACGGAAATCGGCTCCAGGTTATCCGCACAGAAAACCCTCAAAATAAGCGTGGGGTCTACGGTGACGGTTATGCTCCCGCCCGCCGGAATTTGCTCTCTTTTGGTATGAAGGTCGGTCATGACCTTCCACTTTTCCATCATTCGATAGTTGGTTTGGACAATCAGCACGGACTGTGGTTGGCTGTCCCGATTTTGAATGAAAAGCTGCGAGCCGGTTTTTGCGGCGGACAAAATTTCATCTCCGTAAGGACGGGTGACGGTCACTGTGCCGGAACGCACCGTTTTCCCTGCGGTACCCTCCCGGTTCACAGGCGTAACCGCTGCCCGCACGGCCAGCCCCCGTTCGGAGGGAGAGGGAGTGTAGGTATTGGTATGATTGCCGGGTACAGGCCAATAAGCCCCGTTCCGGTACACATACCAGGTGATTGCCGTGTCTCCTTCTTCAAAGCCTCTGCCGCAATAGGTGTAGGACAGGGTCAGGGGCTGGTTTTCTATCCCGGTTCCCTGTAGGGTCAAGTCGGTGGCATAAGGTGCTTCGTCCGGCTCCTCCTCTGTTTTTTCCAGCCCGATTTGGTCAAAGGGGATGGGCTGAAAGCCGGGCAGCTTTGTTCTGATTTCACTGGTTTCCTCTACGGTAAAGTCCAGATTTTTATAATCCCGGAAGGCAGAGGCGGAATAAACGGTGATATTATCCTTCACATCGCCGTATTTTTTCACATTGTTTGCCAGATTCATTTCCTGCGTTTTGTAGCATACGTTATTTTGCAGCTGATTATATTTTGGCAGCTCCGGCTGATCTTCCTTGATGTTGACCAGCTTGGGATAGGTTTCCGCCCAAATGCCGGTTTGGTAGGGCATGTCGTCCAATCTTTTCCACATACTTGCGGAGGGGCTTAAATCATACCAGCCGGTTCCCCGGCTGTCTGCCACCAGGTGTTTGCTGCATTCCAGCATTAAATTATTGGAAAACACATTTTCCCGTCCCCCGCCGATGAGCGCCGGAGTGGAGACCTTATAAAACACGTTCCCGAATACCGTGGTAGAGGAATGCAAATCGTCCAGATAGACTGCCTGCATAGCCATTTTAGTGGTGGTTTGAATGCTTTTCATGTCATGAAAATAATTATACCGGATCACATTGCCCCGGGTGGTCCAGTTCCGTCCGGTATAGATCCCGCCGGAATCGGAGGTATCGTTGCACACATTGAAAAACTCGTTGTATTCGATGAAACAGTTGTTTCCGTTATAAATAATGGCGCTGTGGGGAGCGTCGCTGAATTCGTTGTGAGTGATGGTAAACCCGCAGCCGTCCGCCTGGATAGCGGGTACATAGGTTCTCTGGTATTGTGAAAAGGTTTGCACCCGTGTTCCGGTGACAAAGCAGCCGGAATTTGTTAAGGTTTTTCGGTTGCCGCAGTCCTGAAAGTAGATGCCCCGGGAGCTGAGGTTGTGAAAATAAGAGTTTTTTACGCCGCTGTCGGTGCACTGACTAAATCTTACGGCTGTGTCGCCGATGGACTTGAGCTCACACCCCTCCACAGTAATACCGCTGGATTTTTCCGCATAGATGCCAAGAGAGGTCGTTCCCTCCAGCTTTAAATTCCGCAGCGTAATGCCCGAGGTACTGCTGATGCGGAAAAAGAGGTTGGAATAAGCGGTATAGGTAATGGTATCCTGCGGCGTCATCCCCTCCGGTGGGATCAGATACATGATTTTAGTGTCCGGGTCAACATAGTATTCCCCCGGTGCGTCCAGCTCCTCCAGCAGGTTGAAAAAGCGGATCCGGCGGTTGGATTTTGCCGGATAATTGGGCGTTACATAGGTGGTCATGACTCCCTCCTCCGTGATGGAGGAGACCGGTGTGTTGGCGTCTGCCCAGTCGTGGCGCAAAAAGCTAAGCGCCCAGATGTTTTCTGCCTGTTTCCATTGCTTCCATCGGTCGGATTTTACGGTAATGGTGCAGGGGTTGATCCTTCTCCCCTGATAGCCGTCCCCGGTGGAGCCGTCGGTCAGCACCCGGTCGGAATAGACATAGCCCCGGTTGGGGTATTCAGCCAGAATCAAAGGAGTATCTCCTGCGGTGAGCAGAGAAGGAAAGCAAGTGTCCCATATGCCAAACCCGGCATATTTGGGGGACGAGTAGCTTGTAATTCCCAGCTTGGTCAGATCGGTAGAAACGACCTTTTCTTTCCCTGTCTGTTCTACGATCCGATCCAGCACGGCAGAATCCGTCACCGGTTCAAAAGCACTGAAGGGAATGTCCTGCGCACCGGTTAAGGTGACCTGCTCTCCGGGGTAGGCGGTGACGGTCAGGTTCCGATGACGGGCATTTAAGTAAATGGCAGAGGTCATGGAATAACGCCCCTCCCGCAGTTTAATCACGGCATTTTGTTTCCCTGCCGCTGCGGAAACTGCCTTGTTTAAGGTAGCAAAGGGGGCGTCAAAGGAGCCGTTGTTGGTATCCGAACCGGTGGTTGCCACATAAAAAACGGTGTAGCTGTCTGCGGCGAATGCCGGAATACACGGCAGCAACAGCAAAGACAGCAGCAGAGCAAAAAACTTTTTCATCATCATATTTCTCCTATGTGTTGGTTTAGTATTGTTCCCGGTCAAAGGAACGAAAGGCGATTGCCTGCATCAAATGATCGCTGGTAATTTGTTCGGAATCCTGCAGATCTGCAATGGTACGGGCGACCTTTAAGATGCGGCTGTAGCCCCGGGCACTCATGCCCAATTTGTCAAAGGCTGTTTGCAGCAGCTGTGAGGCGGCAGCGTCCAGCGGGCAATATTTTTCCAGCATGGGCGCAGTCAGCTGGGAATTGGAAAAGATGCCGTCTGCCCGATACCGTTCCAGCTGCTTTCGCCGGGCGGCATTGACCCGTGCGCGGATATCTGCGGAGCGTTCCCCCGGGGCGGCCTCCCGCAGCTCGTCATATTGCACTGCCGCAACCCGGATATGTAAGTCAATCCGATCCAGCATGGGACCGCTGATTTTGGAAAAATAATTTTTGATTTGGGTAGGCGTGCAGGTGCAGGGGTGCTTCGGATCCTGATAATGCCCGCATTTACAAGGGTTCATGGAGGCAATCAGCATAGTATTGCAAGGGTAAGAAACACTCTGGTTGACCCGGGAGATGGTAACAACCCCGTCCTCTAAGGGCTGGCGCATGACCTCAATGGCACGGCGCTCAAACTCCGGAAATTCGTCCAAAAACAGTACCCCGTGATGCGCCAGGCTCAGCTCCCCGGGCTTGGGGATCGTTCCCCCGCCCACCAAACGGATGGCAGAGGAGGTGTGATGGGGGTGGCGGAAGGGGCGTTTGGTCAGCAGCGGTGTGTCCGGAGACAGCTCTCCCGCTACGGAATGGATTTTGGTGACCTCTAACGCTTCCTTTAGAGTCAGATCCGGCAAAATGGAAGGGAGCCGCTGTGCCAGCATGGTTTTCCCGGAACCGGGAGGGCCGATCATCAGGCAGTTATGGCCGCCTGCCGCCGCAATTTCCAATGCGTATTTTGCTGTTTGCTGCCCCTTTACATCCGCAAAATCCAGGCCGTCTGCCTGCCCGGCAGCAAACAGGGTGTGACCGGTAGAGGGAACCGGCTCCAGCGGTTGGGTGCCGTTCAAATGCTGCAATACCTGGGCTAAGGTTTGCGCCGCCAGCACAGAAACCCCTTCGATTACCGCAGCCTCTGCGGCATTTTCTTTGGGGACGACCACATACTGCTTCCCGGTGCGCCGTGCAAAATCGGAGATGGACAGACACCCGTTAATGCTGTGCAGCTCGCCGTTTAGGGAAAGCTCTCCGGAGAAGACATAATCGTTTAGCGTCTGACAGCTGATTTGTTCCGAAGCCAGCAGAATTCCGATGGCGATGGGCAGGTCGTAGGCGGCTCCCGCCTTTTTAATATCAGCCGGAGCCAAATTCACCGTAATGCGCTTGGACGGGAATTCCAGCCCGGTATTTTTAATGGCGGCTCGCACCCGTTCCCGGGATTCCTTCACGGCTGCGTCCGGCAGGCCGACAATATCAAAGGAAGGGATCCCGCGGGAAATATCAACTTCTACGGTCACCGGGTAGCCGTCAATGCCGATCAGGCCGCAGGAATGTAATGCTGCAATCATAGTGTTCCCTTTCTATAATTCTCTCCGGCCTTCCAATGCTTTTGCCAGAGTGATTTCATCAGTATATTCCAGATCGCCCCCCATGGGGATCCCGTGGGCGATCCGGGTGATTTTAATGGGGAAGGGCTTCAGGAGACGGGCCAAATACATTGCCGTTGCCTCTCCTTCCACCGTGGAGTTGGTGGCAAGAATAATTTCGCTCACCTCATCGCTCCCCAGGCGGGTCACCAGCTCCTGAATCCGAATATCCCCCGGGCCGATTCCGTCCATGGGGGAAAGGGCGCCGTGCAGGACATGGTACACCCCGTTGTACTCCCGGGTGCGCTCCATGGCAATCACGTCCTTGGGGGACTCCACCACGCAGATGGTACCGTGATCCCGTTTGGGATTTTGGCAGATGCGGCAGGTTTCATGCTCGGTTAAATCCTGACAGACCGAGCAGGTGTGCACCTTATCCCGTGCTTCCCGAATGGCGTCCGCAAAGGAAAGGGCGGCGTCTTTGGGAATGTTCAGCATGTAATAGGCCAGCCGCTGGGCTGTTTTGCTGCCGATTCCGGGCAGCTTTTCAAATTCTTCAATCAATCGCGCCACCGGCGCAGCAAAAAAGTTCATAAGCGTTCCTCCACAGTGTTAATTGTACACTAAAAAGCCGTCTTTGTCAACCGACCAAAACATTTTTTCAAGAAATACGAACAATAGTTTGACATTTGGAAAAAAGTGTGTTATACTAGGAATAGCCAAGAAAATTTCTTTTGGCGAAACAATACGAAATGGAGGCGGAAGTGTGGCGCTGACCGAAAAACAAAGAAGAGTGCTGAACTTTATTGAACAGTTTACCAAAGAACAGGGATATCCGCCTTCTGTGCGGGAAATTGGAGCGGCTGTCGGGCTGACCTCCACCGCCACAGTGCACGGCTATCTGGAACGGCTGGAAAAGAAGGGTTATTTGGATCGCAAGGCGATGAAAACCAGAGCCATGCGGGTGAC
>CAKSSZ010000016.1 GCA_934489915.1 uncultured Clostridia bacterium
GTAAGCGGGTTCCCCTCCGGGGTCACTGTGGTAACAACACCGCTGAGAAACAAATTCACCGCAACCCCTTCCGGGAAGGATAATACCGCCACCTTATCAATCAGCCCGCACCCGGCCGCCCCGATACACGCACAACAGCCATAGGTGGAACCGTCGGATAAAATATTAAATCCACCGGTACTCACCCCACGGATTCCTGCCGTCAGGGGACTATAGCTGTCAAAGGGAAGCGGCTCCGGCAAAAACGGTCGATCGGATGCAGGGGCTTGGATTCTGCCGATTTTCTGCTCTGTGTTGTAAGACCCCAAATAAGCATTATACAGGGAACGCTCAAATGCGTCTGCAAATGTTGGATCCCCGGTCAGCAAAAGCAACTGATAAAAAAACTTCATCACCGTTACGGTAACGCAGGTTTCCTGCATCACGTCCACATTGTTGGTGTTTGCCTGACGGTTGGTGGAATGGTCAAACTGTTCATGATACGTCCCGCAACAGCCAATCACCGTAAAATCAGTTTTTAGTAATTGTTTTCCGAATTGTACTGCTGCGGTTTTATACCGTTCTACGCCGGTTGCCCGGTAAAATGCCAGCAATCCTTCAAAGCAGGAAATTGTTTCGTACGCCTTGGTAACCGGGTATTGATAAGGCGGAATGTGATCAGCATAAGCCAATTGAAACAAATTCCCATCTCTTGCGCCACCGCAGCGGATAATTTCTTCGGCAAATTGCCGATAACGCTCCTCCCCCGTTAATCCATACAGACGCGCAATCGGCTCCAATATAGAAGAGGAATTCACCCCGCGCCAAATCGCAGAGGTTTCTGTGATGGGCAGCTTTCCTTCCTCCCGGGAGCCAATACGTTCGATTAAATAATCTGCCTGTCCCCGCATAGAAGCAATCACTTTCTCGGAAAGAGATTTGCGCCGGCAAATCTCCAGGAAATATTCCATCCCCAGTAGGACATATTTCCGCTCCCACAAATCCCAGGATTGAAATTCATGAGAAGGATGATAGCAGCTGATTCTGCCGCTCTCCTCCTGGCAGGCAAGCAAATCCTCCACCGTTTCTTCCAGCAGGGCATACAGCGCCGGGTTTTTGGTATATTGATATACCAGGCAAGCGCCCCGCATCATCTTCCCCCAATACTCTCCTCTCCAGCGATTGTCAAAATCTGCGTCTTCCTGAGCAAACTGCCCTGAAAACCGCTTCCAAAGCTCAGGGCGGAGCAATTGAATCTGCTCAATATACCGAATTTTCTGATCCAGGTATCCGTTAAAGGAAGCAGAGGTTTTTTCGTGCATAAAAAAATAATCTTTCTCTCTCATTTCTCAACACCTTCCTTTCGTATTTTCCATTATATCAGATTCGTTTCAAAAAATAATCAGTAATTTTGACCGGATCTGTACGGAATTTTTACCCCTTTTCCAGAGCGGGAATTGACAAACCCTTTCTGATCTTATATAATGAAAGAAGGAGGTGAGAACATGCTTTGCTTCAGCCGCAAAAATTATTTTCGGGATCATGAAAAAATGCATATTTTTTATAAAACAAATTCCAATCAGGATGGGGAACAAGTCCATACCCATGATTATATTGAAATTGTATTGATTACAGACGGGCAGACAGAACAGGTCATTGACGGGGTAACATACCCCGGCTCCCGAGGCTCGCTTTTTTTCATCAACTGCGGACAAACCCACTTCTTCACCAACAAAACACCCTTAAGCTACTATAATTTAATGCTTACACCGGAATATATCAGTGAAGAATTGGTCGATGCACAGCATTTGAATGAAATTCTTTCCTTGACCATGTTTGAAGAATTTCAAGCGGCAGTCAACCTTACATCCGATCAGGTGCCCCTGCAGGGAGAAACCACCGCAGAGCTGGAAACGCTGTTTCGGGGATTGCTGCGGGAATACCATTCTCACCTGCCGGGACGGCAGCTATTCATGAAAACATACACCATTTCCATTTTGGCTCACATCTTTCGCCGGATGTGCACCAATGACGAAGTTTTAGTAGACTCCGAGCTGCTCCATTACATCAGGGAGCACTGCAGCGAAAAGCTCACTCTGGCCGGATTGGCACAAAAGTGTTTTTACCATCCCTCTTATTTAAGCCGGATGTTTCATCGGCTGCACGGAATCACAGTAACCGAGTATATTACCCGAGCCAGACTGCAAAAAGCAATCGAATTGCTGGAATCCACCCCCCTTTCCGTCGAGCAAATCTGCACCTCCTGCGGATTCGGAGACCGCACCACCTTCTTTCGCCGCTTTAAAGAGCATACTGGCTGCTCCCCTTTGGAATATCGCAAAAGGGAAAACAGCGAACGGCGGCTGTAACAAAGCGCAACAAAAAAAGCCCATGGTGTCAATGGGCTTTTTTTGCTTTTATAAAGATAAGGATTTCTTGTACGCAATATTAAAAAGTAACGTCTTTATCATAATAGCAGCAGGTGAGCAGCTGTTCCATTTGTTCCGGAGTGACCGGTCTGGGATTCGAACCTGTGCAGGCATCCCCTACCGCCAGTTCAGCTACCGTTTTCAGCTTTGATAAAAATTCCTGTTCATCAATAATACCGCCCTCGTAATCCCGAATACAGGTGGGGATCTCCAGCTGACGGTTCATTTCACGGATTTCATTGACCAGCGCAGCGGTCAGGGCTGCGTCAGACGAGCCGGTCAGACCGATAGCAACTGCAATCTCAGCATACCGCCGTTCCGCCTCCGGCACCTTGGCATTAAATTGAATCACCTTGGGCAAATACATTGCGTTGGCACAGCCATGGACAATATGCCCGCCGCTGTAAGCCGCCCCGGTCTTATGCGCCATAGAGTGAACAATTCCCAGCAGTGCATTACTAAATGCCATACCTGCCAGACACTGAGCGTTGTGCATCTGATCTCTCCGCTTCATATCTCCCTGGAAGGAAGGAATCAGATCCTGATGAATCATTTTAATCGCATGGAGCGCCAACGGATCTGTATAATCGCAATGCAGCGTAGATACATATGCCTCAATCGCATGGGTCATTGCGTCCATCCCGGTATGAGCAACCAGCTTTTTGGGCATCGTCTCTGCCAGCGCAGGATCAACGATGGCAACATCCGGCGTGATATTAAAATCAGCCAGAGGATATTTGATCCCTTTTTCGTAATCGGTAATCACGGAAAAAGGCTCCACGCCCTCAAACAGCTGCACCTCCATGCCTGCTTCCTGTAAATAGGAACAGACCTTGTCCAGAAATCCAAAACGCTTCATGCTGCCGCCGCCCAAAACCACCATGGCTTTTTTGCCGGTCAGAGTTTTGAGCGCCTCCAGCGCGCCCTTTCCGTGGTACAAATCTCTTGGCAGTGTAAATCTTTGCATGTAAAACTCCTCCTTTATCATGAATCAAATCAACCGTTGGTTGAATTAGAGTCTCGGATTAGTTTTCCCCTGTGATTATTATTTTAACACACTTTTTCTGAAAAGAGAAGATACGATATTGTTATATCGATATCACTTTATCGATATAACAATACTGATATCATTTCAGTTCCCCGATGATTTCCTTCAGTTTTTCGCAAAACAGCCGATCCTGACCGGTCAGCCGATATCCCTTGCGATAAATGAGCAGCTCCTGGTATCGCTGTGCTTCCGGGCATTTCAGCTGCACCAGCCCATATTGTTTCAGCGCATCCTTTGGCATAGGAGAAGAACAGGCATATGCGTCCGGCAAGCAGGATAAAAATTCATACAACCCCGCACGGGAGGAAAGCACCACCTGCCGTTCGTCCTCCTGCTTTGTCCTTTGCCTTGCCACAGTGGGAGAAAGGGAACCGTCCACAAAGGACAGCTTGGTCAACCCTGAAAGCAGCTCCTTTTCCGCCACAGACAAACCGGCAAGCCGGCTGCTTGCAGAAAGCAGCACCCGAGCGTCAAACTCCCATAAAGGAATCCGCTGCAAAAACCGTTCATCCAGGGCGTTGGAAAAGTGATCCTTGTCACAAATGGGATACCGCAGGATCCCCAAATTCACTTCACCGTTGCCCACCTGCTGCAGCACCTCGGCATTGCTCCCCTCCCGGTATTCCATATGAAAGGGCAGCACAGGGTCAAATTCCTGCAAAAGCGCCAGTGCCGCACTGCATAAGTAGCTTGCCCGTGGAGCAGACAGAGAAAACCGCTGACTGGCATTCTTTGTTTTGCGGTAGCTCATCTCCAGATCCTCCAACTGCGTAAGAAGCTCCCGTGCCCGCTGCAAAAAAACAAGCCCTTCCTCTGTAGGTGCCGCTCCCCGTGGGGTTCGGTAAAAAAGAGAAATCCCCACCGCGGACTCCAGCTCCCGAATCGCCTTGCTGATATGGGGCTGCGAAGTATAAAGAGCGTCCGCCGCACGGGAAATAGAACCGGTACGTTCCACCTCCAGAGCATATTTTAAATAAGTAATATTCATTGTTCCCGCCTCTTTTTCTACTGTTGTATCATTAGTATAGCAGAAAAAGGAAAAGATAGCAATCCTTTTTTAAAATAATTTAAAAAAAGTTGACCTTTCTGCAAAAGTATGATAGAATGATAAAAAATGAAAAGGAGTCTTCCTATGTTCACATTAGAACAAAAGAAACAAATCCGGCAGCATTATCAGGCTGCAATGGATCGCATCACTACCACAAATATCGGCTGTTTTCAAGGGCATGAAAAGCCTTTGTTTTTAATCTCGGACGAATATCCGGGCATCTGGCTGGAGCATGCTTATGATTCCGTATTTTTTGCACGATTGGAACCGGCATACACTGAAATTGCAAAAAATGTGTTATCTCTTTTTATGGAGCGACAAAAAGAAAACGGTCAGCTTCCCTGCTATATCATTGACCGCAACAAAAACACCACCATGAGTGAATGCGGATATACGCAGATTCAGGAATGCGTTTCCTTCTTTCGGCTGTGTTTCGAGTATTACACCATGTCTCAGGACAAAGAGTTTTTAAAAACTGCTTTTCAAAAAGGCGAAAAATGGATTTCCTGGCTGCAAACCTACCGGATGCCCCGTCAAACCGGGTTGGTAGAATCCTTTTGCGGCTTTGACGACGGCCACGACCATTCCCCGCGGAAAAAGGGAATGACCTATGATACCACCGCCAAAAACCGTGACGCAGCGCTGCTCCCGGAGGATGACGCAGTTTTGCCCATGATTGAGCCGGATGTCAACGCAGTCTATTACGGTGATTTATGCGCTTTGGCTCAAATGGCTGAGAAATTGGGGCAGGAAGGCGCCCCCTATGCCCGGCAGGCACAGCAGGTAAAAGAGGCATTGTTCTCTATCTGCTACGACCCGGAGGATTGCTTTTTTTATGACGTGGATAAAAACGGCGCCATGCGGAAGCTGCGCTCTATCGCCATTACCAATGTGATTTCAGAAGGGGTATTGGAGCAGGAACAGGTGGATATGATCTATAAAAAACACCTGAAAAATCCGAAGGAATTTTTTACCCCCTACCCTTTCCCGTCCTTATCCGTATCCGACCCTTATTTCATCCAGAATCGGGACGGAAATTCCTGGGGCTTTTATTCGCAGGCGCTCACCATTTTGCGCTGCACTCGCTGGATGGACGCTTACCATAAAGAACAGGATTTTGATTTCATTTTAGAAAAATGGGTGGATAAATGGACATTTGGCAATAAAATTATGTTCGGTCAGGAATTAAACCCCTTTACAGGAGAGGCTTCCGCCTGCTCCGAATGGTATTCCAGCTGTATGCTGGTTTATATTTACGCAGTGCGGAGATTGGGTCTGACCAAAACAGATTAAATCTTTATCTATGCGACAAATAACAAAGCAACCAAAGACCGCACCGAACCCGGTGCGGTCTTTGGCTATCTATATAAAAGGAAAAAGGGGTAACTGCTATTGTACCGGATGTTCTCCTGTAATGGAAAACACCGCCCACTCTGCAATATTGGTCGCATGGTCGCCGATTCGTTCAAAATACTTTGCAATCATGAGCAAATCAAGCGCCTCCGCTCCGTTGGAGCGATCTTCCAGAATCAGCTCCACCAGCTCCTCCTGCACTTTTAAAAACAAATCATCCACCCGGTCATCTTCATCTATGACAGAAAAGGCAAGGGCGGCGTCCCGCTTTACATAAGCCGTAATGCTCCCATTGACCATACCGATGACCGTCTCCGCCATGCGGGTAATATGCACCGGTTCTTTCAATTGACCGGAGAGATGACCCGAAAGAGTAATTTCCGAAATATCCATTGCCATATCTCCGATGCGCTCCATATCGGTAATCATTTTAAGCGCTGCCGAAATCACCCGCAAGTCCCGGGCAACCGGCTGCTGGTGCAGCAACAGCTTATAGCAGATGCCCTCAATTTCCCGTTCCCGCTCGTCAATCTCCCCTTCCAGGGAAATTGCCTGTTCCGTCAGCTTCTGATTCGGTTCAGTCAATGTTTTCACCGCTGCGGCAATTGCTGTCTCAACGCACGCCCCCATCTGTATCAGTTCTTGATTTAACCGTTCCAGCTGCCTGTCAAAACGATTTCGCATTATCCAAACCTCCCTGTGATATAATCCTCTGTTCTCCGATCGGACGGAGTGGAAAAAAGTCGATCCGACGATGAAAATTCCACCAGCTCACCGGTTAAAAAAAAGGCCGTATCATCAGAAATTCTGGCCGCTTGCTGAATATTATGGGTTACAATCACTACCGTATAATGCTTTTTTAATTCCTCTGTCAAATCCTCAATGCGTGCGGTAGAAATCGGATCCAGCGCCGAGGTTGGCTCATCCATCAGCAGCACCTCCGGCTGCACTGCCAGCGCACGGGCAATACAAAGCCGCTGCTGCTGTCCGCCGGACAACCCCAATGCAGATTTTTTTAACCGATCCTTCACCTCGTCAAAGATGGCGGCGCCCCGCAAGCTTTCCTCTACCAGTTCATCCAGCTTTGCCCGGCTTTTGATGCCGTGTACCCGGGGACCGTAAGCCACATTATCATAGATGCTCATTGGAAAGGGGTTAGGCTGTTGAAATACCATCCCCACCTTCTTCCGAAGGAGCGTAACGTTCACTCCGCTCCCGTAAATATCTTCCTCATCCAGCTCAACACGGCCGCTGATTTTCACACCGTCTACCAGATCGTTCATCCGGTTCAGGGTTTTTAAAAAAGTTGATTTGCCGCAGCCGGAAGGGCCGATCAACGCCGTAATTCCCTTGTCACGAATGGACATGGTCACGCCCTTTAGGGCATGCACAGCGCCATAATACAAATGCAAATCCGTTACTTGAATTTTACTCATTCTCCGCTCGCCCTCCTATACAGCCGGCGGCCAATCAGCTTCGCCAGCAAATTCATTCCCAGCACCAATATCAGCAGCACAAAAGCAATCCCGAACGCTACCTTGTATTCCCCCTTGGACATGCTCAGATATAGCTGTACCGTCAGGGTTCCGCCGGATTCAAACAGCTTGGAAAACAGCCCCCTGGGCAGAAAGTATCCGCTTCCGGCTGTGAACAGCAGCGCTGCCGACTCTCCGATCATTCTGCCCACTGCCAAAATAACGCCGGTCACAATCCCCGGCATTGCCGTAGGCAGCAGCACCGTTCGGATCATATGCCACCGCTCTGCGCCCAAGCCCAATGCGCCTTGCCGATAGCTGTCAGGCACGGTTTTTAACGCCTCCTGAGTACTGCGGGTAATAAGCGGCAAGGTCATAAGCGTCATGGTAAAGGCACCGGTTAAAATGGAATACCCCAACCATTTGCCGAAAAACAACATTCCAAACAGCCCGAATATAATGGACGGGATTCCCGCCAAGATCTCAGTGGTAAACACAATTAACCGTACCAGACGGCCGCCCTTTGCATACTCATTCAAATACACCGCCGACCCAACGCCGATGGGGGTGGCAAGCAGCAAGGTAATCACAATCAAATAGAGGGTATTTACCAAATTTCCTGCAATTCCCACTGTGCCGGAAAGGGCGCTGGTCACGCCGGTGAGGAAGGACCAGCTGATCTGTCCCACTCCCCGGGCTGCCACATAGAGGATGATCCCTGCCGAAAGCAGCACCACCGCCAACGCAGACAGGAAAATCAAGCAATACAGCAGCTTTTCGCCCGGGCGCATCCGCCGCCCTACTACCGTCGTTTTATCCATTTCCTCTCCCTCCTCTCCGCAGCAGTCGGTTCAATATCAGATTAATTGCCATAATAAACACAAACAGCACCAGTCCGATGGTAAACAGCACCATTCTGTGGGTATCTGCCGCATATCCCATTTCACTCACAATAGCAGTGGTTAAAAACCGTACAGAATGGAACGGTAAAGGAAAATTGACCGCACTGCCCGAAACCAGGCTGATTGCCATAGCCTCTCCAATGGCTCTCCCGACCCCCAGCACAACAGCAGTTATAATCCCGGATTTTGCCGCCGGCAGCTGCACCCGGAACACCGTTTGCAGCCGGGATGCCCCCACTCCTAAGGAGCCTGCCTTCAACGCAGCGGGCACCGCCTCCAAAGCAGATTGGCTCATACTGATCACTGTGGGCAAGATCATAATTGCCAGCACCAGCACAGCTGAAAGCAAGTTAGAACCGCCAGTAAACTGGTGGGCAGGGTCATTCTTGTAAAGAGCCAGCTCCGCCCGATACATCAGCGGATTTAATATCATCAACCCCATCAACCCGTATACCACCGACGGAATCCCCGCCAGCAGCTCAATGATAGGCTGCATGATTTTCACCACCCGCCGAGGGGCAAGCTCCGCCAGAAATACCGCCGCCAGTACGCCGATAGGTACGCCGATGATCAGCGCCATCGCCGTGCCGACCAGCGAAGTTAAGATGATATATAAAATGCCGTAGGACGGCTCCGCCGCCGTGGGTGCCCAATGGGTGGAAAACAATATTTCCTTCACCCCTACCTGCGCCAGTGCAGGCAGTCCGTTGGCAATCATGTAAACCGTAATAGAAAGAACAGCTGCAATTGCGGTCACTCCGCACAAGGCAAAAACGGCATGAGCCAGCAACTCTGCCGGCGCTTTTGCCTTGCGCCCTCCCTGAATTGATAAACGGCTCATGTCGTTTCCTCCTTTGTTATTTTGCTGAGATTAAGCCAACCTTTGCAATCATTTCCTGACCGGCAGGAGAATTGATATAATCAAACCATCCCTGCACCAATTCGTTCTGCTGTACAATGTCGCCCTTGGTTGCCATTACGAAAGGACGGGACAGGAAATAGGTACCTGCTTTGATATTTTCCTCAGTGGGAGTCACATCATCCAGCTTCAGAGCGGTCACCGTGTCATCCAGCACATCCAGAGAAACATATCCGATGGCGCCGGGGGTAGACGCTACCTTTGCCAGCACCGCACCGGTAGAATCCAGTTCGTTTGCATAAGCACACTGATCCTTCAGCTCTAACAGCTCTTCAAAAGCGTCCCGCGTACCGGAACCGGCTTCACGGCCAACTACTACAATGGCTGCGTCCTTTCCGCCAACCTCACTCCAGTTTTTCAATTCGCCGGTATAAATTTTCTTCAACGCATCCTTACTGATTCCCGTTACGTTTTCCTCTTTGTTAGCAATGACTGCAATCCCGTCGATGGCAACCACATTTTCTACCGCTCCTGCGCTCGTTTCGCTTTCCTTCAGCTCACGGGAAGCATTTCCGATATCGCAGCTGCCCTTTAACAGGGATTCAATTCCTGCGGAAGAACCGACAAATTCCGCCGTTACCGTAACGCCTCTGTTTTCTGCCATAAATCCTTCACTTAATGCGTTTGCCAATTTTTCCATTGAGGTGCTGCCTGCCATAGAGAGAGATCCGCTCAGCTCCTGCTTGGGGGCTTCGGTGGCCTCTGTGTCTCCTCCGTTTTCGCCGCAGCCGGTCAAAGCCGCTGCCATCATCACCAAGCTACATCCCAATGCCATCCATTTTTTGTTTTCTTTCATCCTACATCTTCCTTTCATTCATATAGTTTATAATTCTATTATCCTTCCGTCCTGTAAAAAACAAAAGCGTTATTCTGTTAAATCCATGTAAAGCTTTTACAGTTGACAAAACTCTTGTTTTAAGATATAATAAAGAGGGAGAAACCTGGGAAGGAAGTGCATTTGAATTGTACGATTTAATTATTATCGGCGCCGGCCCCGCCGGAATATTTACTGCGCTGGAGCTATTGCGCTCCCCCGTCAGCCGGCGTATCCTGATCATAGAAAAAGGCGCCCCCATTGAGGCGCGCCGCTGCCCTAAAGCCATCACGCACAAATGTGTAAACTGTAAGCCCTATTGTCATATTACCACGGGGTTTTCCGGCGCAGGGGCATTTTCGGACGGTAAGCTTTCCTTGAGTTATGAAGTGGGCGGCGACCTGCCCAGCCTGATCGGGGAAGAAGAGGCACAGGAGCTGATTCGTTACACAGACCGGATTTATCTGGAATTCGGAGCCGACAGTCATATTGAAGGCCTAAGCAATTCGGAAGAAGTCAAAGAAATCCGCCGCCGTGCTATTTCAGCCGGCTTAAAGCTGGTAGACTGCCCCATCCGCCATATGGGAACGGAAAAAGCGCAGGAGCTGTACCAGTCTATTCAAAACCATCTGATTGCCCACGGGGTTGAACTGATGTTTGGTTGGGAATGCACTGATCTGATCCTGCAAGACAGCGTATGCCGGGGAGTGCGGATTACCAACGGGAAAGACGAAAAGGAGCTGCTGTCCCGTCGCACAGTAGTTGCCACCGGCCGCCGGGGCGCAGATTGGCTGGAAAAGCTATGTGCAGAGCATCAAATTGCTCACCAGCCCGGCACGGTAGATATCGGCGTACGGGTGGAAGTCCGCAGTGAAATTATGGAACGGGTCAACCAAACCCTATATGAATCCAAGCTGATCGGCTACCCGGCTCCCTTCCGGAACAAAGTACGTACCTTCTGCCAAAACCCCGGCGGTTTTGTGAGCCAGGAGAATTACGATAACGAGTTGGCAGTGGTAAACGGTCATTCCTATAAGGAATTGAAATCGGAAAATACCAACTTAGCCATTTTGTGCTCTCATAATTTTTGTGAGCCGTTTAACGAGCCAATTGCCTATGCGCAAAAGGTCGGAGAATTGACCAACATGCTGGGAGCAGGTAAAATTTTAGTGCAGCGGTTCGGGGATATCCTGACCGGGAAACGCACCTGGCAAAAAGAACTGAGCCATTCTAACCTGAAGCCAACCCTGCCGGACGCAGTTGCCGGGGACATCACCTCGGCTATGCCCTACCGTGCCATGACCAATATTATTGAATTCATAAAAATGATGGATCAGGTTGTACCCGGCTTTGCGTCATACGAAACACTGCTTTACTCCCCGGAGCTGAAATTTTACAGCAATCGGGTCAAAATGGACGCTCATTTGCATACTAATATTATAGGACTGCACTGCTTAGGGGATTCCAGCGGATGGACCCGCGGATTGATGATGGCATCCGTTATGGGCGTTCGGATGGGGCAGGAAATTGCAAAGGAAGAAGCTGCTTCCTGCTGATCAGAGATTTTGATTACACCTCGTGCCGACGCAGGCGGCGGAAAGGGGATTGATTTTATGAAAAAACAACTTTTATTATCTTTTGGGCTGGCAGCAACCATGGTGATTGCCGCCGTGCCGATTTCCTGGGCGGAAGATACGCCCCCAACGGTTACACCAAGTACGGCACCCGTTGTAACGCCAAGCGAGGCTCCTGCTGTAACGCCAAGTGAGGCTCCCGATGTAACGCCAAGCGAAGCTCCCGCTGTAACGCCAAGTGAGGCTCCCGCTGTAACGCCAAGCGAAGCTCCCGCTGTAACGCCAAGTGAGGCTCCTGCTGTAACGACGCCCAGTCCAAAACCCGGCGCTGCTTACGCCATTACTTATGTCTTGCGGGGCGGTGTTCTGGAACCGGGCGCACCTCTCAGTCATATTGTCGGAACCACTACCCCCTTAGGGCTTGCATCCCGCCCCGGCTGGGCGTTCGGCGGCTGGTATTTGGACAGCAAGCTGACCAAACCGGTCACGGTTCTGACCGATTTCAACTGCACCGGAGATATCAAGCTATACGCCCAATGGAAAAGCAAGCGTGCCACTCGGCGTTACACCATTCACTTTGACTCAACCGGCGGCAGCACAGTCGCCCCTATCCGGGTGAAGCGTTACGATGTGGTAGCAAAGCCGGAGGATCCCACACGGGACGGATACTTGTTTGAAGGCTGGTATCTGGATCAGGATTGCCGGCAAAAATTTGTTTTTTACCGGCACCCCACTCAGGATCTGACTCTGTATGCCGGCTGGCGGGAAGCGCCCAACACCGATCAAATGGTAATGACCATCGGGGAAACACAGATGTATGTATTCGGTCAGTGGAAAACGTCTGACGTTGCCCCTTTGCAGGTCAATGACCGCACCATGCTCCCCATCCGCATCATTGCAGAGGGATTGGGTGCAACAGTCACTTGGAATGAGGAACGCCAGGAGGTCACCGTACACCGGGACAGCAATCTCCTGATCATTCCTATCGGTTCTGCAAAAGTATGGCTCAACGGGCAGCCGTTCAAAACCGACTCCCCCGCCTTCACGTCAGAGGATCGAACCTTCCTCCCCGCCCGACTGGTCGCAGAGGGCTTGGGCGCAAAGGTTTCCTGGAATGAAGCACGGCAGGAAATCACCATTACAAAATAATCGCATTGGACACTTGTCCGGAAAAATCAGGGATCAGGGCGGTTCTGCCTTTCATGCTTACACATTGCAGCAGCAGCGTTTCACCGGGCAATCCAAGGTATTGATAAAGCAAACGTCTAACGCAAGGCAAGCTGCTGCGCCGCACCCTTTTTCCTACAGTATATTCTCATGAATCAAAAACGCTCCGCAAATGCAATTTGCATTTGCGGAGCGTTTTTTTAACACATCACATTCTAAACATTAATTTTTTGGATAAATGCTTTGGTTTCTGCCGCAACTACGCCGCTCAAGGAGAACAGAGCAATCAGGTTGGGGAACGCCATCAGTGCATTTACGATATCCGCCAGCGTCCAAACAAAAGACACCTGCAGATAAGGACCTACAAAAACAGCTGCAATATATAAAACACGGTAGATCATAATCACTGTCTGCTTATTGCCAACCAAATACTGCAAGCATTTTTCGGAATAATAATCCCAGCCCAAAATAGTAGTAAAGGCAAAGAACACCAAGCTGATCATCAGCAGAAAAGCACATACATCATTGGAGAAAGGCAGCCCCACCTGGAAAGCGTGTGTGGTAACCGCAACTCCCTTCAAGGTACCGTTCATAGCCGGCTCATATGCACCTGTCAAAACAATTGCCAAACCGGTCATCGTACAAATAATAATGGTATCAAAGAAGGTACCTGTCATGCAAACCAAACCCTGTCTTGCCGGTTCTTTTGTCTTAGCTGCTGCCGCTGCAATCGGGGCGGAACCAATCCCTGCTTCATTTGAGAAAATACCTCTTGCAATCCCTTTTTGCATTGCCATTTTCATGGTTACGCCGACCCCGGCACCAAACACCGCCTGCGGGCAAAATGCGCTTTTGACGACCAATACAATTGCCGCCGGAACCTTGGTAATATTACCGAAAATCAGCAACAAGCCGCACAGAACATACAGCACCGCCATAAAGGGTACTACAATTTCAGATACCTTAGCAATTCTTTTAATCCCGCCGATGATGACCAAAGCCGCAAACAGGGTCACAATCACACCGGACACAACCGTAGGCCAAGCATAATCCATACCGCCCAGCCGGAATGCAAACATCGCCTGATCCGGATCAAAGAAATTCTGCACCGCAGCAGTGATTCCGTTAATCTGGGTCATGGTTCCGATGCCCAGGATACCAACCAGCATTCCAAAGATTGCAAAAATCTTGGCAAGCCATTTCCAATTAGCGCCCATTCCCTTCTCGATATAATAGAAGGGCCCGCCCAATACTTTACCGTTCTCATCAATCTCTCTATATTTCACCGCCAATAAACCTTCGGCATACTTGGTTGCCATTCCTAAGAAAGCGGCAAATTCCATCCAGAACAATGCTCCCGGACCGCCGGCTGCAATTGCTGTTGCTACACCGACAATATTACCGGTACCGATGGTCGCAGAAAGCGCTGTACAAAGAGCGCCAAAGCTGGTGACATCCCCTTCGCCGTCTTCCTCATTTTTCAGCATATACCGCAGCGCCTTCGGCAAATGCTTTACCTGTATAAACCCGGTCCGAATGGTCAGCAGAAGACCGACTGCCAAAATCAGGACAATCAGCGGAATCCCCCATACCCAATCGTCGATCACGGCCAATACATCATTGAATGC
This sequence comes from uncultured Clostridia bacterium, assembly GCA_934489915.1. Lineage (GTDB taxonomy): Bacteria > Bacillota > Clostridia > HGM11514 > HGM11514 > SIG438. The sequence continues at coordinate 14,337 of CAKSSZ010000016.1, forward strand.
TTTCATGTACATCCTCCCCTAAATAAAAAAGTTACCGACCCAAAGGCAGGTAACTTCAAAGTAAGCACAAAAATGGCATACCGTCTTCGTCCTTTTGCCTGAGAGTTTCAGCGCTCATGCGCCTTGCCCCTTCGGCACTCAATTGAATGAGGTTCTCCGAAGTTCCCTACATTTTCAGTTATCATCCTGAAAACTTCCACGGGTCATATGAAATTCAACTTTTATATTATATCATATATTTCGCCTTTTGTCAATTATTTTTGACAAAAAAATTTTCAAAAAGGGATTGACAAATGATCTTTTTTATGATAAACTTAATATTGTAAACTGATATTCCTCAATAGCTCAGTTGGTAGAGCATGCGGCTGTTAACCGCAGGGTCGTTGGTTCGAGTCCAACTTGGGGAGCCACTACGTCGGAGCAAAGTTCGCTTTGCTCCGTTTTTCTATGCAAAAAACTCCGCTCACTTCCTTGCTCCTCCTTTTCCGTGAAAAATCCCGCTTGCTGTGGCTATTCGGTTGCAAGCGCCCTCATAACGCCTTCACTGCGCTACCAACTTTTCACGGTTATTGCGCCTTGCGGCGCTTTTTGTTTTTTCTTTTTTAAATTAATACAAAGTCCTCAATCCTTCCATTTTCCTATGCAAAAAAAACTCCGCTCACTTCCTTGCTCCTCCTTTTCCGTGAAAAATCCCGCTTGCTGTGGCTATTCGGTTGCAAGCGC
>CAKSSZ010000017.1 GCA_934489915.1 uncultured Clostridia bacterium
ATTTACGCCATTGCTTCCGATCCTCCAGATATAAATACACCTGCGTGCTCCCGCCGCTGAATCGGTTCAGCAGCCGGCGCACATTGTCCATTTGCCCGCTGTGCAAAGAAACGGTTAGAATAGACGGTGCGCTGTCCTGTCTGGTATTGATCGGCTCCAGCCGCTTTGCCAAAATACGAAGGGTTCCGTTTTCTTCCACACTAACGGTTCCATCCAGGCTGACCAGCTGTTCCGGTCGCACCTTATGCTCTGCCGTTTTCCACAGAGCAGGGAAAACAAGCACATCTACAACCCCTTGCAAATCCATCAGACGAAAGGCAGCCATTTGAGCACCGGATTTTGTCTTTCGCTGCTTCAGTTCGGTCACCATCCCTGCTAACGATACGCTTTTTTCTGCCCAACTCTCATTCAGCTGTGCTGTTGTCTGCCCCGCTGCCTTGGTCAAAATCCCCCGATATTCCTCCAACGGATTGCCGGACAAATACAGTCCGATCATCTCCCGTTCCATGGAAAGCAAGGTTTTTCGGTCAAATTCTTCTTTTGGGGGAAGGGTGGGGCGATGGGATTGCCCGCTGACTGCAAACAACGAAAACTGTCCCTCGATGTTATTTCGCTTTTCCCCTGCGATCTGATCCATCCAGGCTTCATAAACCGCCAAATACTGCGCCCGAGTGCCCCCCAAACGGTCAAAGGCGCCGCAGCGAATCAGGCTTTCCACCATTCGCTTATTCACCTCAGGGCAATAGGTGCGCTCTAAAAAGTCATAAAAATCTTGAAACTTCCCTTTTTTTCTTTCCTCCAATACTGCCGCAACAGCGCCGCGGCCCACATTTTTCACCGCTGCCAATCCAAAGAGAATCTCTCCCGATTGCCCCGGTGAAAACACCTCCCGGCTCTCATTAATATCCGGGGGCAGCACCCGCAGTCCCATTTCATTGCACTCCTGCATATACTCGCTGAGCTTTGGTAAATTTTCCAGCTGATTGGTCAGCAGCGCAGACATAAATTCCGCCGGATAATGGGCTTTTAACCACCCGGTGCGATAAGAAAGCACCGCATAGGCAGCCGCATGAGATTTGTTAAAAGCATACTTGGCAAAATCTACAATTTCTTCATAAATCTTGCCGGCTGTTGCCCGGGAGATTCCTTTTCTTTCAGCACCGTCCAAAAAGCGGATCCGTTCCTGCTCCATCACATCTGCTTTCTTTTTGGACATAGCACGGCGCACCAAATCAGCCTGTCCTAAGGAGTAACCCGCCAACCGCTGCACAATCTGCATCACCTGCTCCTGATACACAATACAGCCATAGGTCGGCGCTAATATATCCTGCAGCAGCGGGTGCGCATAGCGAATTTTTTCCGGGTGCTGCTTTCGGTCAATATAATCCGGAATACTTTTTGCAGGTCCCGGGCGATAGAGAGAGATGCCGGCAATAATATCTTCCAGGCAATCCGGCTGCAGCTCCCGCATGAACTGCCTCATCCCCGGGCTTTCCAACTGGAACAGCCCCCCCGTTTTGCCGGAAGCAATCAACCGATATGTCGCCTCGTCATCCACTGATACTTCTTCCATATTCAGCCGGATCCCGTGCCGATCCTCCACCAGCTGCTCTGCCTGATGAATAATAGTCAGATTCCGCAGACCCAAAAAATCCATTTTTAACAGTCCCAGCTGCTCTAAGTATTCCATGGTAAACTGAGTTGTAATATTCCCCTGCTGGCGGATCAACGGTACAAAATTCACCGTATCCTCCGCTGAGATCAAAATTCCTGCCGCATGGGTGGAAGTATGGTGCACCATGCCTTCTACTCGCCTGGCATAGGAAAACAGCCGCTCCCATTCCCGATCCGACGCCAGCAAATCCCGCAGCGCAGGCTTTTTTGCAGCCTCCTCTAACGTACTTTTAAAATCTACCAGCTTTGCCGCCTGATCCACCTTGGCATAAGGAATTTCCAGCACCCGTCCCACATCACGCAGCGCCGCCCGGGCAGCCATGGTACCAAATGTGACAATTTGCGCCACACGGTTTTCGCCATACTTTTCTACCACATAGCGAATCACTTCATCCCGCCGTTCATAGCAAAAATCAATATCAATATCCGGCATACTGACCCGCTCCGGATTTAAAAACCGTTCAAAAAGCAGGTCATACTGCAAAGGATCCACCGTAGAAATGTCCAAAGCATACGCCACAATACTGCCGGCAGCCGACCCTCTCCCCGGCCCCACCGGGATCCCGTGCTCCTTGGCATATCGGACATAATCCCAAACAATCAGGAAATAATCCACAAACCCCATGGAACGGATGGTTGCAAGCTCATATTCCAACCGTTCCTCCTCCCGGCGGGTGACCGGATGATATTTTTTCGCCAACCCCTCCCGGCAAAGCCGTTCCAGAAGCGCTCCCGGCTCTTCCTTTGTCGGGAAAGCGGGAAGGTGGCGGGTATGAAAGTCCAATTCCACTGAGCAGCGTTCGGCAATGGCGGCCGTTTCTGCCAATGCGTCCGGATACAAACCCAATGCCTGATTCATTTCTGCCCCGGATTTTAAATAAAATTCCTCCGTTTCAAACCGCAGCCGATCCGGATCGCTCAGCGTTTTCCCGGTTTGGATACACAGCAGAATATCCTGGGTTTTTGCGTCCTCTCGGGTGCAATAATGCACATCGTTGGTGGCAACCGTCCTTACACCGACGGAGCTTGCTAAGGCATATAACTTTGCATTCAGCGCCGCCTGCTGAGGCAGTCCCTGATTTTGCAATTCTATAAAAAAATGCTCTGAACCGAAAATGGAAAGATATTGATCCAGATACGTTTTTGCAAGCCCTTCCTCTCCCTGCAGGAATGCATGAGGAATGTCCCCCGCCATGCAGGCGGAGAGGGCAATCAACCCTTCATGATACTGCTCCAACAGCTCAAAATCCACCCGGGGCTTATAATAAAAGCCTTCCAGCTGAGCGTCGCTTACAATTTTCATTAAATTCCGATAGCCCTCGTTGGTTTCGGCAAGCAGCACCAAATGACCGATCCCGGACTCTCTGCCGTGCCTTTTTTCCTTCCGGCTGCCATGCGCCGTATATACCTCGCAGCCTAAAATAGGCTTTATCCCGGCGGCACAAGCAGCTTGATAGAATTCCACCGCACCGAACATCACACCGTGATCGGTCAGCGCCAATGCAGACTGACCCAATTCCTTTGCACGGGAAACAGCCTGTTTGATCCGACAGGCGCCGTCCAACAGGCTATATTCTGTATGCAAATGCAAATGTACAAATGAGTCTGTCACTCCAATCCCTCCGCCATTGCCATTAGCTTTCTCATTCTATGATTAACCCCCGATTTGGAAAGAGGCGGATCCATCCGTTTGCCCAGATCTTCTAAGGAAGCATTGGGATAGGCAAGCCTCACCCGGCAAAATTCCTTTAATTCCGGCGGAAGCCCCTTCCCGGCGGCCTGTAGTTTTTGAATCGCCGCCGCCTGTTTTTCTGCCGCCCGCAGCTGCCTGTCCACATTCGCCATATCACAGTTGACCGCACGGTTGCTGGCATTATTCACTTCCTTCAGCACCCGAACATTCTCAAACTCCAGCATGGCGGCAGTGGCTCCCATGAGAATCAACGCCTGCTCTATCATATCGCTTGACTTCATATAAATCACATAGTTGGATTTACGCACCGTGCTTTTTGCTTCCATTCCCATTTCATGCAGAAAGGACACAAAATCCCGGCTCAAAGCACGGCGGAAGGTCACAAACTCCATGTGATAATTTTTCTCTGGATCCGTCACGGAACCGCAGGAAAAAAAAGCCCCCCGCAAGAAGGCCTTCATACAGCATTCCTCGCCCAGAAGCTGATAAGGAATCCGGAACTGCCCTTCAATCCCCAATTCCGAAAGCATTTTAGGCACGTCCCGTTCCACTGATAAATGATAGGTAGCCGTCCCCCGGTGATGGTGCACCTCCACCCTTGCATGAACGCCAAATACCTTTTGCAGCAGCATATATAACCGCTGGGCTACTGCGGCGTGCTCAGTTACCGTTTTCACCACACTCTCCGACTGGCGGCGTGCCCCAAACAAAAAAAAGGCTGCCAGCTCCGCTTTCATGCAGCAGCGCTTTCCCAATCCGTTCTCGCAAAGCTCCTGTTTTACCTGCAGCGCAAATGACAACCTGTTTTCCTCCTACTCTACCGCTTATTCTGATGATCCAGCTGATAATCCCGGTGCACGATGGAAGCGTTCACCTCATTTTTAGTCAGAAACTTAAACAGCTCCTCCGCAATGGCAACGCTCCGGTGCTTCCCGCCGGTACAGCCGATGGCAATCACCAGCTGCTGCTTGCCCTCCGCCTTATAATAGGGCAATAAAAATTCTACCATGTCGGTCAGTTTATTTAAGAAAATCTGCGTTTGCTCATGCTTTAACACATATTCGCTCACCGTTTTATCCAGTCCGGTAAATTCCCGCAGACTGTCAATATAAAACGGGTTCGGCAAAAAGCGCACGTCAAACACGATATCAGCGTCAATGGGAATCCCGTACTTATATCCAAAAGAAAGAACATTAACGGAAATTTCCTGCGATTTGTCCCGATCGTCCAGCATATCATACAAGGTATTCCGCAACTGCTGGGGCTTCATCAAACTGGTATCGATAACAATATCCGCCCGCTGGCGAATTTTCTCCAGCATTTCCCGCTCCACCCGCAGCCCTTCCGACACCCGGTTATTGGGCGCTAACGGATGCTTTCTCCGGCTTTCTTTATACCGGCGGACAATCACCTCGTCGCTTGCTTCTAAATAAATCACCTTCACGTCTACATCCATTAAATCCGTCTGGTCAATTTCCCGAAGCAGGCAGTCAAACTGATCCCCGCTGCGGGAATCCACTACAAAAGCAACCCGGCTGATATCCCGCCCATTGCTGTGACACAGAGTAATAAAGCTGGAAATCAGATCCGGTAGCATATTATCCACGCAAAAATAACCCAAATCCTCAATATATTTAATTGCCTGGCTTTTGCCTGCGCCGCTTAAACCAGTAATGATCAGACATTGCACGTGCTTCACTCTCCTATCATACAAATTTCCGCCTCTAATGTTACGCCAAATTGGCGCTGCACCTCTTTTGTCACCTCATGCATCAGATCCTTCACATCTTTTGCCGTCGCACCCCCGGTATTGACAATAAACCCAGTGTGTTTTTCTGACACCTGAGCGCCGCCGACCCGCATGCCCCGAAGGCCTGCCCGGTCAATCAGCGCAGCAGCAAAATGCCCCTCCGGCCGTTTAAAGGTACTCCCTGCAGAAGGCAGGGAAACCGGCTGCTTTTCTCTCCGCCGGCGGTTCAGCTCCTCCATTTGAGATAAAATTTGCTCCGGCTGCTCCGGTCTCAACGCCAAGGTCGCTTCACAGATCACAACACCGGGCAACTCACAAAATACGCTGTGACGGTATGAAAATTGCAGCTCCTCACCGGAAATGGTTTCAAAACATCCCGTGGCTGGGTCATAATATTCCACCGACCTGACCACATCCTTGATTTCGCCGCCGTATGCGCCCGCGTTCATCCGCACTGCGCCCCCGACGCTCCCCGGAATTCCGGATGCAAATTCCAAACCGCCTAACCCCTTTTTTGCCGCTTCCCGGGCTGCCCGCACCAACAAAATACTGCTGCCGCAGGTCAGCTGATTTTCTTTCCATTCCATAGCAGTCAGCTCCGGTTGAATCACCGCACCCCGAAAGCCTCGGTCACCAACCAGCAAGTTAGAGCCGTTTCCCAAAATAAAGTAAGGAACCTTCTCCTTTTGCACCAAAGAAAGGGCTGTTTTCAACTGTTCTTTTCCGACAGGGCGGACAAACCAGTCCGCCGGACCGCCGATTTGAAAGGAAGTATGCCTTGCCATCGGTTCCTGCTCTGCGCAGAAAATCCCGTGCTGTGCAAACAATTCCTGCATCTTGGTCTCCTCAATTCTTTATTATTTGCCTGCATACTGTGCCCCTAAGAAGGCGCCGCCGATAATCCCTGCGTCATTCCCCAAGGCTGCTTTTTCAATCTTTGTATGCTGCTCTGTTTTACAATAATCATACTGACGGACATAGCCCCGGATCGGCTCTAAAATATATTCACCCTCATTGGAAATCCCGCCGCCGACCAGCACCTTTTCCGGCTGAAAAATAGTAACAATATTCATAATTCCCACTGCCACATAACGGAGATAACGGTCTACCACACCCTGCCCGGCTGCGTCCCCTTTCTTGGCAGCGTTAAAAGCAGTTCTGCCGGAAACTTTTTCCAAGGAACCGGCCTCTTTCCACATCAGGGAATCCGGGTTTGCCTGCATTGCCGCCTTGGTCTGACGGATCAGCGCTGTTGCGGAAGCATACGCCTCCCAGCAGCCACACTTGCCGCAGGTGCATTCCTCTCCGTCCACCATAATAATCATATGTCCCAGCTCGCCGCCGGCACAGTTAAATCCGTTGATAATTTTGCTATCAATAATAATACCGCCGCCAACGCCGGTTCCCAAGGTCACGGTCACGCTGCTTTTTGTCCCTTTGGCATTGCCCGCCATCGCCTCGCCGTATGCGGCGCAGTCAGCGTCATTTGCCAGATACAGAGGAACCTGAAAATGTTTTTGAAATTCCTCACGCATGGGAACCTGACTGAAATTCAGGTTGTTGGCATACACCAAAATTCCGTTTTCACCGTCACAGGTACCCGGGCTGCCAACGCCGACCCACTCCACATCCTCCAGAGCAAACCCAGCGTCCAAGGTCACCTTTTTGGAAAGCTCCGCCATGTCTTTGATGATTTCACTGTAATGCCGGTCTGCGTTGGTTTTCACACTGTCCTTGTGCAAAATTTTCCCATTCTGATCCACTACGCCGGCCGCAATATTTGTACCGCCTAAATCAATTCCAATATACATTTCTTTTCTCCCTTTCTCATTGTTCTCCATCATTTACACCGGCCATCAAACGCTCGTTTAAGGTTTGCGCCGCATTATAACCCATTCGTTTTTGACGGTTATTCATCGCTGCAACCTCTAAAATAACCGCTAAATTCCGCCCCGGGCGTACCGGAATGTTTAAGGAAGGAACCTCAAGCCCTAAAATATTAATGGTCTCGCTGTCCAGTCCCAGCCGGTCATACTGCTTTTGGGTATCCCATTCCTCCAGCTGCACCACCATATTGATTTTTTCCGAATCCTTCACAGCGCCCATACCAAAGATCCGCTTTACGTCCACAATCCCGATGCCCCGCAGCTCAATAAAGTGACGAATCACCGCAGGAGCGCTGCCTACTAAAGATTTAGCGGAAACACGTTTGATCTCTACTGCGTCATCCGCCACCAGCCGATGCCCGCGCTTGACCAGCTCAATTGCCGTTTCGCTTTTTCCGATTCCGCTTTCCCCTAAAATCAAAACCCCTTCGCCGTAGATTTCCACCAACACGCCGTGTCGGGTAATCCGGGGGGCAAGCACATTGTTTAAGTAAGCAATCAGGGCAGCCATAAAGCTGGAGGTCGTTTCCACCGTGCGGAACAGCGGCATGGAATATTTTTTTGCCGCAATATAAAATTCCGGAAAAATTTCCTGGTGACGGGTAATCACCACTGCAGGAATCCCGGTGGCAAACAGCCGCTCAAAGCTTTCCAGCCGCTGACGGCTGGTCAGCCGCCGTAAGTAATTATATTCCACCTTGCCGAAAATCTGAATCCGGGTAGCGTCAAAATCCTCAAAAAAACCCAATATTTGCAGTCCCGGCCGATTAACATCGGTCGAACTCACCTTTCTATCCTTCATATCGGAGGAATACCAAATCTTTTCTAATTTAAATTCCCCCAAAAGCTCTCCCAGCGTGACTGAAAAGAATTCCTTTTGCATAGCAAGCCTCCTACCAATCCAATTCTCTTTTATTATATAATATTTCCTGCTCATTTGCAAGATATTTTCCGAATTTTCAAATATTTTTTTCTTCTGACGTAAGGCGGCTCTTTTTCTCCTTCATTTTAACCGGAAGTAGAAAAATTATCGTCAATTGTAGAAATTTGATAAGAAAATAGACAAAAATTAAAAATTGTCTCTTGAAATTCCAATCAAAAAATGATATAATGATGTACAAATTATAAAACACACCAATTCGGGATAGAATAAGGAAAGAAAGGATGGTGTTTATGACAGAGCCAATCAAACGGGAAGTGCTTCGGATGGGCGTTGGGATTTTTGTATTGGGCGTGATTGAGGCAGCTGTGCTTTGTCTTGTGCGGCGCAATGCCGGGGCAGTTTTGCCGGGCGCAGCCGCAGGATGTGTCACCGCCTGGATTTACTTTATTCTGCTAGGACTTGCAGTGGAACGGCCGGATCGAAAAATACAGTATTCTCTGCTCTATCTGCTCCGGTTCGGCGTCATTGCCCTGGCCTTGTACTGGGCGCTGACCTCACCGGCGGTGGATTCCTGGGCGGCAATTATCCCCCTGGTCTTTCCCCGTCTGTTAATTCCCTGTTTTGCAAAGCTGGATCATAAGAAGAGGGGGCAGAAAGCACAATGAACGTTACGGTAGAAGGACCGAAAATCCTGTTTCGTCTGCCCGGCGGCATTACCGTCACCGAGACAGTAGTCAACACCTGGGCTGCCATGGCTATTATCGTGCTGCTGTGCCTATGGCTCACCCGGAATCTTTCTGTACATCACCCGGGTAAACGCCAGCTGGCCGCTGAAAAAATTTATTTAATGCTGACCAACCTGGTGAAAAACACCATGGGGCGGGAAAGCGATATTTTTGTAACCTATGTGGGGGCACTGTTCAGCATGTCTATGTGCTGCAGTCTGCTGTCTCTTGTGGGGCTGCGGCCGCCTACTGCGGATTTGAGCGTTACTCTGTCATTTGCGCTCATCAGCTTTTTGATTACAAACTTTTTAAAAATCAAGCACGGCGGAATTTTGGGCTGGCTTCGTTCCTTTACAGAACCGGTGCCCTTGATTACGCCGCTGAACCTGATCAGCGAGGTGGCGTCGCCCATCTCCATGGCATTCCGTCATTTTGGGAATATTGCGTCGGGCGTGGTCATTTCCGCTTTGGTTTACGCAGCCTTAGGCGCCCTTTCTCATGCGGTGTTTGGTTGGATTCCCAATGATTTTCTGGCATCCGTGCCATGGTTAGCCGCCGGGATCCCGGCTGTGCTTTCCCTATATTTTGATGTATTTACATCGTTTCTACAGGCTTACATTATCTGCATGCTCACCATGGTGTATGCAGCAGATGCTTAATTTAAATTGAAGAAAGGTTGGGTACAAGGATGGAACGAGCAATTATTTTAGCAGCTTCCGCAGTGGGAGCAGGATTGGCCATGATCGCAGGGGTAGGCCCCGGAATCGGACAAGGCTACGCTGCCGGCAAGGCGGCGGAAGCAGTAGGCCGTCAGCCGGAGGCAAAAAGTGAAATTACCAGCACCATGTTATTCGGATGCGCAGTAGCAGAATCAACCGGTATCTACGGGTTAGTCGTAGCCATGATTTTGCTCTTTGCAAACCCCCTGATTGGATTGCTGTAGGAGGAATTCCATGGAAAGCTTTGTATCATTTGATGTCTGGACAGTGCTGTTCACCTGGATCAACCTGATCATCCTGTCCTTCCTATTAAAAAAGCTGCTGTTAAAGCCCATTCGCAGTGTTTTGGAACAGCGGGAGCAGGAAATCCGGCAAACCTACGCCGCCGCTGAGGCAGCGGAGCAGAAAGCGGAACAAATGCAGGAGCAGTACCGTAAAAAGCTGTCCGAAGCCGGTCAGGAAGCAGCCGCTATTTTGCAGCGTGCAGAACAGACCGCTCAGAAAAAAGAAAGCGCCATTTTGGCGGAAGCAAAAGAAAAAGCCGGCAGAGCGCTGCGGGACGGTCAGGAAGCAGCGCGCCAAATGCAGGAAAAACAAAAGCGTCAAAACCGAGAGCAGGTTGCCGATTTGGCTGTGTTAGCAGCGGAGCAGATTTTGCATCGGGAACTGAATGAAAAAGATTACGAGGATTTGGTGCTGCAAACCATTGAAGAATTGGGTGATGCGTCATGATGACCGGAGCGGCATATGCACAGGCGCTCTATGAGCTGGCCGGCGCTCAGGAACAGGTAACGGCAATCAGCCGGTATCTGACCGAAAATCCGGACTATCAGGCTCTGCTGGACTGCGGCGCTCTTTCCGTTCGGGAAACGGACGGCATGATTACCGAGTTATTCGGGCAGACACTGCCCTCCGCCGTGCTGCAGCTGATGGCACGCAGACGGCACACCTATTTATGGACAGAATTTGCCGCAGAAATGGAACGGCTGGCCGACCGGGAGCATGGAATTATCCCGGCAGAAATCAGAACGGCAGTCCCTCTTTCCGAGGAACTGCAGGAAAAAATTAAAACAGCTCTATCCCGCCGCACCGGAAAACAAATCAAGCTCAAGGTCATCCTTGATCCAAATGTGCTGGGCGGGATCAGCATTCAGGTGGAAGGCCTGTTTTGGGATGGAACACTGCGGGAACAGCTGCGCCGTTTGCAGACTGTTCTCAAGAAATAATATGCCGCAGCGGTTGCGGCGGAATGGAGAATCGGAATGAGTCAGCAGGATACGGGAGCCATTCTGCGGGAGCAGCTTGCCCGGTTTGCCGGGAAGGTCAGCCCCAAAGAAACTGGCTATGTACTGGAAGTAGGTGACGGAATCGCTCGGGCAGGCGGCCTGGAGGCATGCATGCTCAACGAGTTGGTGTGCTTTGAAGACGGCACTCAGGCACTGGCCATGAATTTGGAAGAGCATTTCGTCAGTCTGGTAATATTGGGAAGCGATAAATCCGTACGGGAAGGCGACAGAGTCAGCCGCACGGGACAAGTCGTCCATGTAGGAGCAGGAAAGCAGCTGTTGGGACGTGTGGTAAACGCCTTGGGGCAGCCCATCGACGGAAAGGGAGAAATCTCCTATGACGCACAGCTGCCTTTGGAATCCCCCGCCCCGGGTATTTTGGATCGCCAGGCGGTCAATCGGCCGCTGCAAACGGGAATTAAGGCTGTGGATTCCATGATCCCCATTGGAAAGGGTCAGCGTGAGCTGATCATCGGCGACCGTCAAACCGGAAAAACCACCCTTGCCATCGATACCATGTTAAACCAAAAGGGCAAGGATGTGATTTGCATTTATGTTGCCATCGGTCAAAAGAACGCTTTGATCTCCCGGCTGGTGCATCGGCTGGAAGAGCAAGGCGCTATGGAATACTCCATTGTCGTATCCGCTCCGGCCTCTCAGCCGGCGGCGCTCCAATATCTGGCGCCTTATGCGGGCTGCGCTATGGGTGAATATTTTATGAATCAGGGGAAGGATGTCCTGATTATTTATGACGATTTATCCCGGCACGCAGTGGCCTATCGGGAGCTTTCTTTGTTAATTCGCCGTCCGCCGGGACGGGAAGCGTACCCCGGAGACGTATTTTATTTACATTCCCGCCTGTTAGAGCGGGCAGCGCAGCTGTCTCAGGAAAAAGGAGGCGGCTCCATGACTGCTCTTCCCTTGATTGAAACCCAGGGAGGCGACGTTTCCGCCTATATCCCCACAAACGTTATTTCCATCACAGACGGGCAAATCTTTCTGGAAACAGAACTGTTCCACAGCGGTGTTGTACCGGCGGTCAACCCCGGTATTTCGGTCTCCCGTGTAGGCGGCGCTGCACAGATCCCGGCCATGAAAAAGGTAGCAGGGAGCCTAAAGCTGCTATATGCGCAATATTTAGACTTAAAATCCTTTGCCCGCTTTGGCTCGGAGCTGGACGCAGACACCAAACGCCGTCTGGCACAGGGGGAACGGATTTCGGAAGTATTAAAACAGCCGGAGGGCTCTCCCCTCCCGGTGCAGCTGCAAATTTTGATTTTATACGGCGCAGTGCATGATTTGCTGCGGGACATCCCCTTAGAACAAATTGCTGCCTTTGAACAAGGTCTGTTTGCCGCTTGTGCCGATGCGCCTGTGCTGCAGGAAATTGTAAAAACCGGGCGTCTGGAGCAGGAAGATGCGTTGAAAGAATTGATTGAAACCTACGTTCGTCAATTTTTGCAGGAGGAAGCATGGAAAACAGAAACGCAATCAAAAACCGAATGAGAACAATTGAAGAAACCAAGCAGATGGCTTCCGTCATGGAGCTGTCGGCCTCAGCCGGGATTCACCGTGCAAAAAAAGCGGCGGAACAGTGCTGGGCAGGATGTCTGGCAGCAGAAGAAAGCAAGCCGTATTTCGGGGGCGCCCCTTTTACCGGCGGCTGGGACGGTGAAACAATTGCCGTTGTTGCCGGAGGAGATCGGGGGCTGGCAGGCGGGTATTATGTCCGTTTGTTTGAAGGAGTCCCTGCCGGCGCAAAAGTGCTGCCGCTTGGGAAAAAGACTTCGGAATTTGCCCGCAGCCGCGGTTTTTCTCTGGCTAACGAGCAGGTATGTCGGCTTTCAGAAGGAACGGAGGCGGTCACCGCATTGATTGATTCCTTCTTATCCGAAGAGGTTGCCCGCATCTACCTGGTTACCCCTACCCTGTCCGGTCAGCCGGAATGCCGTCTGCTGCTGCCCATAACGCCTTCAGACGGAAAAGGGCTTTATGACCCCTCCTTGGAAAGCGCTGCCCGCAGCTTTGTAAGTTTTTATATTGCGGCTTACGCCGTCTGGGCAGTCCGTCAGGCAGCAATGTGCGAGCTGGCTGCACGGAGAGAAGCTATGGGCGCCGCCTCAAAAAATGCGGAAGAAATGTTAGATCAGCTTACGCTGGCTTATCATGCGGCTCGCCAGGCAGCAATCACCCGTGAGCTGGTTGAAATCGTAGCCGGAGCAGACGCTGAAAATGAATAAAAAGGATTGTATGCAGCAAAATGCAGAGTGGAGATGATAATAAGATGGAACGGAAGGGAAAGGTCGTGCAGGTGCTTGGCCCTGTGCTGGATATCCGATTTGAAGACGGCAATTTACCGCCGCTGAAAAATGCCATTCGGGTTGGGAATGTCATTGCAGAGGCTGCAAAACATATTGGTGAGGATACGGTTCGCTGCGTTGCCATGAACGCAACCGACGGCTTGGTGCGCGGCATGGAAGCAGAGGATTTGGGAACCGGTATCACCGTACCGGTAGGCGATCAAACGCTGGGACGGATGTTCAACTTATTTGGAGAACCCATCGACCTCCAGGCGCCGATTGAGGGCGAGCGGTGGTGTATCCATCGGGATCCCCCCTCCCTGGAGGAACAAAGTGTCGGCACAGAATTGCTGGAAACCGGCATTAAAGTTGTGGATTTGCTATGCCCTTACAGCAAGGGCGGTAAAATCGGTTTGTTCGGCGGTGCGGGAGTTGGAAAAACCGTATTGATTATGGAATTGATTCATAACGTTGCCAAGCAGCATGGCGGTCTGTCTGTGTTTGGCGGCGTCGGCGAACGCACACGGGAAGGCAATGATTTATATTTTGAGATGAAGCAGTCCGGCGTGCTGGATAAAACCGCCCTGGTTTACGGACAGATGAACGAACCGCCGGGGGCAAGAATGCGTGTCGCTTTGTCTGCACTGACTATGGCAGAGTATTTTCGGGATCGGGAAGGGCAGGATGTACTTCTGTTTATTGATAATATTTTCCGATTCACCCAAGCAGGCGCCGAGGTATCGGCACTTCTTGGAAGAATGCCCTCTGCTGTAGGTTATCAGCCTACCTTAGCAACGGAAATGGGCGCTCTGCAGGAACGGATTACTTCCACCAAAACCGGATCTATCACCTCTGTCCAGGCTGTCTATGTGCCGGCAGACGATCTGACCGACCCGGCTCCTGCCGTCACCTTCTCGCATTTGGACGCCACCACCGTGTTATCCCGTAACATTGCCGCAAGGGGAATTTATCCGGCAGTTGATCCGCTGGAATCCACCTCCCGGGCAATGACGCCTTCCGTAGTAGGAAAACGGCACTATGAAACGGCTCGCGGCGTGCAGCAGGTGTTGCAGCGGTACGAACAGTTACAGGATATGATCGCAATTATGGGAATGGATGAGCTTTCTCAGGAGGATCGGCAAACGGTCAACCGTGCCAGAAAAATTCAGGCGTTTTTGTCTCAATCCTTCTTTGTGGCAGAACAGTTTACCGGCATGAAGGGAGCCTTTGTCCCCCTGTCCGAAACAGTACGAGGGTTTGCTGAAATTTTGGAAGGCAGACACGACGACTTACCTGAATCCGCCTTTTTATTTGTCGGCACCATTGATGAGGCCGTGCAAAAAGCAAAAACGCTTTAAAACACAGCACATTTGTCCAAAGAAAAAGGAGGATAAATCATGTCAGCATTTCAGCTTCAAATTTTCACGCCGGAGGAAACACGCTTTTCAGGCGATGCCGAGCGATTAACGCTGCGGGCAGAATCGGGCGACATCACCATCTTGCCCGGTCATATCCCCTGCGGTATTTCCGTCACCGGCGGGAAAGGCTCCTTTACGGCTGACGGCGCCCGAACCGACTTCACCTGCGGAAGGGGCATACTGCAAGTGGAAAAAGAGCGTGTAAAGCTGTTGATTTGCAGCTTTTCACAGGATAAATAAACAATTTCGCCGGAGCAGAAAAGTTTGCTCCGGCGGTTTCTTTTGTTTTATCAGATTACTCTTGATAAAATTGGGCTTGAGTATTCCATAATTCATAATATTTTCCTTTTCTTTCGTTAAGCAGAGTATTATGTGCACCTTCTTGTATAAGCTTTCCTTTATGAAACACGAAGATTGTATC
>CAKSSZ010000018.1 GCA_934489915.1 uncultured Clostridia bacterium
GTATATTAACATCCCCGCCGGTGTGCTGATTGATTTGGAGGAAATCAACCGTTATCCGGCACACAAGCTGGTGTTGATCACTACCGGCAGTCAGGGAGAAGAAATGTCGGCTCTGACCCGGATGGCCTTTTCCGATCATAAAAAAGTTGAAATTACCAACCACGATTTGGTGGTGATTTCCGCAAACCCCATCCCGGGAAATGAAAAGCTGGTATCCCGGGTGGTGAATGAGCTGTTTAAAAAAGGCGCAGAGGTGATTTATGAATCCTCTTTAGCTGAGGTGCATGTCTCCGGTCATGCCTGCCAGGAGGAGCTTAAGCTGATTATGGCGCTGACCCGCCCGAAATTTTTCATTCCGGTGCATGGGGAGTACCGCCATTTATGCATTCATAAGGAGCTGTCCAAAACCATGGGTATTCCGGAAAACCACAGTTTTATTATGGATATCGGCAAGGTGCTGGAATTCACGGCGGATTCGGCAAAGATTACGGGTACCGTCCCCGCCGGCAAGGTGCTGGTTGACGGGCTGGGCGTTGGAGATGTGGGAAATATCGTGCTCCGAGACAGAAAGCATCTCGCTCAGGACGGATTGATCGTTGCTGTGATTTCTCTTTCGGGAGAGGACGGCGAAATGATTTTAGAGCCGGATATTATTACCCGCGGCTTTGTATATGTGAGAGAATCAGAGGACTTGATGGAACAAATGAGAAATGTGGTGCGGGAAAGTGTGTTGCACTCGGTGAATAAAAAGGCACGGGATTGGAACTCGTTAAAATCCTCTGTTAAAAATCAGCTCAGTCAGTTTATTTATGACTCCACCAAACGCAGTCCTATGATTTTACCTGTGATTGTGGAAATCTAAAAAAGCAGCCAAAGGCTCTGTTTTGCATTGTGCGAAACAGAGCCTTTTTTGTATTTATTCTGACGGTTCCTCGGCGGTTGGCGGCCAAACGGTTACGAAGCACCCCGGATCATTTTGTATCTCTATACTATCTGGGAATGACAATGCCTATGGCGGTATTTGCACTTATCTCATGGCTCAAAAATCCGCACAACGGCAACAAAGCAGAGGTGAAGGTCAACACTCTTTGCAAAAAAGAAATTGGGTTCATGTGGATATTGGCAGTCGTGGTGACCGTTGCCTTTTATTTCGTTTTGGATGCCTTTCATACGGCAAATATTGTACCGAGTACGATCTCGGTCACGACAAGCTTTGTTGCTGTTTACCTTACTTTCCGGCGAAGCCCGTTCTATGCGCTGGGGTATGCGGCAAACGATGTTGTTCTGATTGTTTTATGGGTTTTGGCAAGCATTACGGACGCGCGCTATCTTTCGGTCGTTGTTTGCTTTGCCGCTTTCCTCATTAATGATATCTACGGATTTCTAAGCTGGAGAAAAATGAAAGAGCGCCAAATGACAGATGACACAAAATGGAAGCGGCAGGCTCGTTGAAGCTGAGCTTGCCGCCGGTTACGAATGAAAATGTTATTTTACAAAAAACTTTTTACCAATTGATGTTACAGCTTCCAACCAACGGTCTGCTTTCTGCCGCCGACGAAGTCTGCGTAAATGCCGGGTTCGCTGACCAGCTGTTCATGCTTGCCCTGCTGCACGATGCGGACGTGGTCGATGACAAGGATCTGATCGGCATGGCGCACCGTTTTGAGCCTGTGTGCGATCATGAGAATGGTTTTGTTCCGTGTCAGCGCCTCGATTGCTTTTTGCAGTCTGTCTTCATTTTCCGGATCCACATTCGCTGTCGCTTCATCCAGAATAACGATGGGCGCGTTTTTGAGCATGGCGCGCGCAATGGATAGACGCTGACGTTCCCCGCCCGAAAGGCTTTCGCCGCCCTCGCCGATGACCGTGTTGTAGCCGTCGGGCAGAGCCTCGATGAAATCATCACAGCAAGCCGCCTTTGCCGCTGCAATCACTTCGTCATGCGTTGCGTTTGGTTTGCCGAATTTAATATTATTTTCAATCGTGTCGGCAAAGAGGTAAACATTCTGGAATACCACGCTGATCTGATCCGTAAGAGATTCAAGCGTGTAATCCTTCACGTTATATCCGCCGATCCTTACGCTGCCGCTGTCAGCATCCCAGAAGCGGGCAATGAGATTGCAGAAGGTCGTCTTGCCGCTGCCGGAGGGGCCGATGACTGCCGTGGTTGTCTGATCGGGCAGTGTAACGGAAATGTCGTGCAGGATCGGCTTTTGCTCATAGGAGAAATCCACATGCTCAAAAACAATGTCGTGCTTTTGGGGATTCAGTTTTCTTCCGTTTTCATCCATGCGGGGCATATCCTCGGTTTCTTCTGTGCGGTCAATTGCGGCTGCTGCCAGGCGCAGCATGGAAACGCCCATTCCGAACGCCTTAATCTGGTTGAACACAAGGAAGGACATGACCAGTACCATAAGTGCATTGGCAGGGCTCATACCGCCGCCGATCCAAAGCAGAATTGCCGCCAACATCATGCCAACGCCGGCAATTTGCAAAATTGCTTCCTTCAATGCGGTATACGGCGTGAGAATATTGGAAACTTCAATGTTGCTGCGACGGTTATACTCCAGTGCATCCTGCGATTTTTGCGTATTATCTGCAATTGCCGCAGACTTTTTCTCCATCGTAGAGACTGCACACAAATACAGCGCTATGCCGGCGATGCCGATGAGTCCGATACGCCAGTCAAATACAAGAATCAGCGCTGCAAATACGGCAGTTGTGATAAGTCCTCCGAGGATGTTTACAAGTACCATCGGAACCATGTTCTCGATGCTGCCGACAACTGTTGTGCATACACCCGAGATCTGACCGAGACTGTTGTCGTTAAAAAATCCCATCGGTACGCTTTTGAGCCTATTTGCAATGGATATTCTGCGATCCGCCGCCATGAAATAACCGGCGTGTGTTTGCAGCATTTTGGAAAAGCTTGCGCTTACCGCACCGCCGAATATTGCGATCAGCTCACAGCCGAGCGCAATCCATGCGGTCTTGCCGCCTTGTTCGCCGCTTGTCAGTGCAAGGACGACAAAGTAAATTGCCGCCACCTGAAACATTTGCAGTACAGCATTTAAAAAGCCGACTGCTACTGATTTATTAATATTCTTTCTTTCATTTCCGGCAAAATGCCAGATTTTACGGAATGCTTCGATCATTCTGCGTCACCGTCCTTTGCTCCGATATGCGCCTGCCACATTTCACGGTTCCCCTGATTGAATGCCTTGATGACCTCGATGCCGTTTATGTACTCAATCATGGTGCCGCTCATTTCCGTTGTTGCTTTGACCGCACCCTCGTAGTCCTTGGAATAGCTGCCCATGACCATCATCATGAAAACAAATGCAATGGGGAATACCGCAAGTGACAGCAGCGCCAGCCGCCAATCCAGAATAAACAGGTACACGACCGTGAGTAGGGGAGTGACGATATTTGCCGTCATCTCCGGGAAGAGGTGGGCAAGCGTTGTTTCCATACCATCTACTTGATCGACAATGGTCTCCTTGAGCTTGCCACTTGACATATCCATCACCGTTCCAAGGGGCAGACGGGGCAGCTTCACAAGAAGCTTCTGACGGATCGTCTTGAGAATGTTGAATGTTGCCTTGTGTGAAATGCCAAGTGCGCCGTTGTAGAGCAATGTGCGGATGAGAAATCCGCCGAGCGCTATTAAGAGCCACGGCAGATATGCCGCAAATGTACTCTCTCCCGCAAGCAGCAGCACAATGATTTTTGCTGCGGCAAATTACGGAGCCATGCCGCAGGTAACGCCGATTACGGCAAGAATGATCGCTGTGATGAGCTTGCTGTGTTCTTTTTCACCAAGTTCCCATATCCGCCCTACCGGGCTTTGTTGCTTCATAAATCATTACCTCCTGTAAGTTAGTGTTAGCTAACTGATATTTTTATAGAAAGGCTGTCGTTTCAGACAGCCCGTCTGCACATTTATTGCACGTCTTTACCGAAAATCTCAATGAATCCGGTGCGGTGATAACGGCTCAGAAGATCTATGTATTCGGACGCTTCCCCACGGCTCATTCCATGGCGGATGATTTCAAATATACTTTCAAACCGCGATGTTGTTACGATATGTAATAGCTTTTGCGTTACTGTGTCGCTGAATTGATCGGGGTAACCGGCAGCATCCATAAATTTGTATGTGTATTTCACTTCAATTCGGACAAGCTCATCAACAAAATTATGGAACCGTGTACCGTATGATGAATCAAGCAGCAAACGGAATTCATCCAGGTGCTCATACATATAATCAATCAGTTCCGATGTTCCGCCGTCAGCATATTTCGGCATTTGCTCTGCCTGCTCATCGGCTGACATCTGATGAAATTTTTCCTGAGTTCTAATGAAGCGTTCTGTCATCTCGCTCAAAACAGGTTCCACTATTGCGGAAAATAAACCTTCCTTATCTCCAAAACGAACATAGATGGAATTTGTGCTTGTATCTGCCGCAGCAGCGATCGTGCGCAGGGAAGCGTCAACATAGCCTTTATCAAGAAATTCCCGTTTTGCCGCCGCAATAATGCGTTCTGCCACGCCTTCAATTTGCTTTGCCATAGATTCACCCCCTCTATATTCATAACATTGTTTCATAACACCGTTATTATAAACCTTTTTGTTTCATTTGTCAAGAGGAACTGCACAATTTTTTTCAAAAAGAGGAAAGCCGCATGTCATTTTACGGACACACGGCTTTCAATGAACGGCAAAATGCCGCTAAAATGATAAACCATCAGCGGCTGTCGGTAAGCATACCGATATAGAACGATATCATAAAGCGCTTTCGTTTCCGGTTCATTGTGTAGTTAAATTTCTTCATATCTTATTCGCCTTGTTTACCGGTTTAGAAACTCACGAATAACCCGGATATAATCGTCTGTTTTCAGTATTGTTGACAGATGGCCGCCCGAAACATAGGAGATCTGCGGATTATGCATCAGCCGGATCAAATCCTCCTGCATTTTGCCGGAGAAAAAATCCTGATCCGGCAGGATAAGCAAAATTTTCCCCTCAAGAGCCGCAAAATCAGCCTCGGTCACGGGCTTCTGGTTCATGAGGTCGGCAAGCAATCCTGAAATATGCACATCCTTTTCCTGCTTGTAATCCTTGAAGATCGTTTCAAACATATCTTTCGCATAGGCGATTTCTTCTTCGCTTTCATTTCGGATATGACTCAAACTTTCTTTTATCAGCTTCGGCTTCAGCTTTTCATAATTGCAGTGTTTCATATACCACAGCATCAACGGCGCAAAAAAGTATTTCTTTTTTAGACTTTTGAGCGTGTTTGCATCCATGCCTCCGGTGGAAATGAGAATCAGTCCGCCCGTTTCTCCCGGGTATTTCTGCACATAGATCTGTGCGACCATGCCGCCGTCGCTCGCTCCGATAAAGATTGGGTTTTCAATGCCGAGATTTTGAAAGAACGTGTGCATTCCTGCCACCAGTTCCTGATTGGTGCGCAGCTCCTGAGGATAATCAAACAGAAGAACGCAAAAATCATCGGATAATCCGTCCACATAGTCCATCCACATTTCCAGCGTATTCATGCCGCCGTTTAGGAACACAAGTGGTTTTCCGGTGTTTGGTCCGCTCAGAAGATAACGGTAGGAAACCGTTTCGGAACATCGGAGATTCCGGATAATATTCTTGAAGCCATTGCTCGTACAATGCTGCCGGATATTCGCGAATTCTTTCTTTCCAAAGAGGGACAGGAGGAGTTTGCCGCTTGGAAAGCGGAATATGAAAAGAATAAGAAAAAAAGAGCATAAAGCAAAAGGCGAGGGTGAATCCCCCGCCTTTTCGTCACTATTGATAGATTAGCTCATTCATGATAAATTCCCGTACTCTGCTTTGAATGTTATTCATCCGTCTGATCCATTCCATTTGATTGGAAACTTTTAACTGCTCGGTTACGCCCTCGTTTTCAGCCGTTTGCCGGACTAAAGAATTAAACATATCGCAGGCATCACGATCCATGTCAGCAAGGTAATTGTTTAGGATTCCGTTTAGCCGCATAACATTGATGACCGTCCGATTGTTGCGGTAAAGAAAATCATAATGCAGTCTGCCCCAAGAGCCGATGTTTTTAAGTTCTGTTTTCATAATAAGTAACCTCCGAATTTATTTTTTGCGTTTTGAATTAAAGTTCGGATAGTCTATAAAAATAACAAATCCGAACCCTTCACCGATTGGTTTAGGGTTCGGATTTGTACTGTTTGGTGCGGATAAGAGGACTTGAACCTCCATGAGATTGCTCTCACATGGACCTGAACCATGCGCGTCTGCCAATTCCGCCATATCCGCATAAAGGAGATAACTCCTTAACACAGTTATATATTATAGCAGACGGGCGGTGATTTGTCAATACTTTTTTTCAAAATATTTTGTAAATATTTTTACATCAGCTTTCTCATTCGGCCAATGGCGGCTTTCTCTAATCGGCTGACCTGGGCTTGGCTGATGCCAATATCCTCCGCAACCTCCATCTGGGTTTTTCCTTCAAAGAACCGCAGGGTTAAAATATGCTTTTCCCGAGGGGAGAGATTACGCATTGCTTCCCGCAGGGCGATTTCTTCAATCCAGTTTTCGTCTCGGTTTTTTTCATCGCTGACCTGATCCATTACAAACATGGTGTCGCCGCCGTCATGATATACCGGCTCATATAAAGAGACCGGATCCTGAATGGCATCTAACGCAAAGACCACGTCCTCCTTATCCATGCCCATTTCTTTTGCCACCTCTTCTATGGTAGGTTCCCGGGATAGGGAGAGGGTGAGCCGTTCCTTTGCCTGCAGCGCCTTATAAGCAGTATCCCGCAGGGAGCGGCTCACACGGATGGCGTTATTATCCCGCAGATATCGCCGGATTTCTCCGATGATCATGGGGACGGCATAGGTGGAGAATTTGACATTCTGGGTAACGTCAAAATGGTCAATAGATTTAATCAGGCCGATGCATCCGATCTGGAACAAATCGTCCGGATTTTCTCCCCGGTTGCTGAACCGCTTGATCACGCTCAGCACCAGTCGTAAATTCCCCTGAATGAATTCTTCTCTTGCTTTTAAATCTCCTTTTTGGATCCGGGCAAAAAGCTCGTCCTTTTCTTCATTTGTCAATACAGGCAGCTTCGCTGTGTTTACACCGCAAATTTCAACCTTATTGATCATCATGAATCCGTCCCTTTCTGTGACTTTTTGTTGTCTAATTACAGTATGGACGAATTGGAAAGGAAGTATGCCAGTATTTGTAAAATAAAAAAATTCCCCGCAGAAGCCGGCGGGGAATGGTTGGAACTGTTCTTTTAAATTTTAAACCGCTCGTGGATGGCATTCACGGCCTTTTCAGCATACCGTTCTTCCACCAGGACAGATACCTTAATTTCCGATGTGGAAATCATCTGAATGTTAATATCTGCGTCATAAAGAGCTTCAAACATCATAGCGGCAACGCCGGGGTTGTTGACCATGCCGGAGCCGACAATGGAAACCTTAGAGACGTTATCATCGTGAGTAATTTCCTTTGCTCCCAGAGCTGATTTAGCTTCCTCCAGCACGGAGAGAGCAGCGTCCAGGTGATCCCGGGAAACGGTAAAGGAGATGTCCTTCGTATTGTTACGGCCAATGCTTTGCAGGATGATATCCACATTAATGCCTCGCTTTGCAAGCTTGGAGAAAATCAGGAATGCCTTTCCCGGCTCATCCTCCAGTCCAATGATTGCAATGCGGGATACATTATTGTCCCGTGTAACCCCTCTCACCAGCATTTTTTCCATATCGCTTACCTCCTTTACAATCGTGCCCGGCACTTTTTCAAAGCTGGACAGGACCTCTAAATTCACATTGTATTTTTTCGCTAATTCCACAGACCGGTTATGAAGTACGTTGGCACCAAGACTTGCCAGCTCCAAAATTTCATCATATGAAATTTCAGCAAGCTGACGGGCGTCTTTTACAATTCGAGGGTCTGCTGTGTAAACCCCGCGGACATCGGTATAGATTTCACACAAATCCGCCCCGCAGGCAGCTGCCAGTGCAACGGCGGAGGTGTCTGATCCGCCCCGTCCAAGGGTAGTAATATCATCGTATTTATTTAAGCCCTGGAACCCTGCTACAATCACAATATTGTTTTTATCCAGTTCGGCATTGATCCGCTCGGTGTTGATATGTTTAATGCGGGCGTTGCCGTAGTCGGCGTTGGTTTCAAAGCCTGCTTGCCACCCGGTCAGTGAAATAACGGGATAGCCCATTTTTTCCAGCGTCATCGCCAGCAAGGAAATGGTGATTTGTTCCCCGGTGGACAAAAGCACGTCCATCTCCCTTTTTGAGGGCTTGGGGTTGACCTCTTTTGCTTTTTCAATTAAATCGTCCGTGGTGTCCCCTTGGGCGGAAACTACCACAATAACCTGATCGCCCTTGTCATAGGATTCTACAATTTTACCGGCGACATTGCGCAGCTTTTGTGCGTCCGCAACGGAGCTGCCGCCGAATTTTTTTACGATTAGACTCACCGTTTTATCCCCTTTCTATTCTTCGTTCAACACACGGATGGCAGACAGGATCTTGGTTACGCCGCCTGTGCCTTCCATGCGGTGGATGGCTTCGGTCAAATCCCCGTCTTTCCCCTCGGGGGTCAGGAAGCCAAAGGTATCTCCGGCAGTTACCACATCCGTTTTGCCGAAAGCTGCGGCAATGGTTTGTGCAGCCTGCTCGCTGCCTTGCAGACGGACAAAGTAAGTGACAGGAACCTCCTTATAATCTATTATGAAATTTTCATCGGTTTGGTTCCAAACCAAAGGCTTGTTCCGATCAATATTCCGGGCGCTGTCGATCATATCCGCTACTACTGCGCTGGCAGTGGGCAGCTTTCCGGCGCCCCGTCCGTAGAACATCAGATCTCCTACGGCGCCTCCCTTTACGAAAATTCCGTTAAACACGCCCTCCACACCGGCTAAGGGGTGACCTTTGGGCAGAAGCATGGGAGAAACCCGCACTGCAATACCGCCCTCTAATTTTTTAAAGTATCCCAGCAGCTTAATCACATAGCCCATTTTCCCTGCCATGGCGACGTCCTCTAAAGTGATTTCGGTAATCCCTTCGGTGTGAATCAACTGGCTGTCAACATTTTTGTGGCAGGCAAGAGAGGCCAGGATGGCAATTTTCCGGCAAGCGTCATACCCCAGTACATCCGCATCCGGATTCCGTTCCGCATAGCCCTTTTGCTGTGCCTGTGCCAAAGCGTCTTCAAAGCTTTGTCCTTCGGTGATCATCTGGGTCAGAATATAGTTGGTGGTGCCGTTTAAAATCCCTAAGATTTCATAAATATCATTGGCAGCCAGGCAAGAGGTCAGGGGACGGATGATGGGAATCCCGCCGCCCACGCTGGCTTCAAACATGTAGTTTACATTTTTCTCCCGGGCGATTTTCAGCAGCTCAGCCCCGTGCGCTGCCACCAGCTCCTTGTTGGAGGTCACTACATGCTTGCCTGCCTCCAGCGCCTGCTTGGTAAATTCATACGCCGGATGAAGGCCGCCCATCACCTCGGCAATGACGCTGACCTCCGGATCTTGCACAATTTCCTGATAGTCCTTGGTAAACAAATGACTGTGCGGTAACCCGGGAAAGTCCCGCAGATCCAAAATGTATTTTACGTCCATTTGTTTGGCTTCGTCACTGGAACTACGGTTGTTCATGATTACTTCATACACACCGGAGCCGACAGTGCCGTAACCCAGGATTGCCACTTTAATCATATATGCATCCTCCAAACTGAAATCTATTTCGCAGTTTTACCTTCTATTTCTCCATTATACCATAGAAGTGATAGTTTTAGCAAGTAATCTTTGAAAAACTTTGGTTATAAAATCATCAAATTTTACTTTGCTTTTTCCAATTTTTTTGATATAATAGTAGAAAAGAGGGGTTTAGGCAGACAAAGTCTGAACCCGGAACGATTGTGATCGGCAATTTTTCCCGATATTACGGAAAGGAAGTGCAGCATATGAAATATGTGATTTTTTTAGGAGACGGCATGGCGGATTTGCCTTATGAAGGCTTACAGGGAAAAACACCGCTGCAGGCGGCACATAAGCCGGAAATGGATCGGATTGCTTCCCGGGGAGAGCTGGGAATGGTCAAAACAGTACCCGACGGGCTGAAGCCGGGGAGCGATGTGGCAAATCTGTCTGTGATGGGATTTGACCCTCTGACTTGTTATACCGGCCGTTCCCCCTTAGAGGCAGCCAGTATCGGTGTTGCAATGGGGGAGGGGGACGTTTCCTTCCGATGCAACCTGGTGACCTTATCAGAGGGGGAGCCGTACGGAGAAAAAACCATGGTGGATTACAGTGCGGATGAAATTTCCACCGAGGAGGCGCACCGGCTGATTGACGCAGTGAACGAGGCGTTCTCTACGGAAGAAATGCATTTTTTCGGCGGGATCAGTTATCGGCATTTGTTGCTGTGGCACGGTGTGAAATTCGACTTTGCCTTGACGCCTCCCCATGATATTTCCGGTAAAAAAATCGGCGATTATCTGCCCAATCACCCATTGCTGCGGGAAATGATGGAGAAAAGCTGTCGGGTGCTGGAAAAGCACCCTGTGAACCTTGCCCGGGTAAAGGCGGGCAAGCGTCCGGCTAACGCCATTTGGATTTGGGGGCAGGGGACGCGGCCGAGACTGTCCTCCTTTCTGGAGCTGTACGGCAAAAAGGCAACGGTGATTTCAGCAGTGGATTTGATTAAGGGCATTGCAAAATGTGCGGGAATGGAGTCTATTGACGTACCCGGAGCAACCGGTACGGTGGATACAAATTTTGCCGGGAAAGCTCAGGCTGCGATTGACGCCTTGCAGCGGGGGCAGGAACTGGTCTACCTCCATATGGAGGCGGCAGACGAAAGCGGTCACCGGTTTGAAACGGAAAATAAAGTGAAATCCATTGAGTTGATTGACAGTCAGGTGATTCGCCCGGTATGGGAATATTTAGAGAACACGGGAGAGGCGTATAAGCTGCTGGTGCTGCCGGATCACCCCACGCCCCTTTCTTTGGGGACGCACACCTCGGATCCGGTTCCCTTTGCCCTGTTTGACAGCCGGCATCCCAGGACGGATGTGCAGGTGGCTTATACCGAGGAGGAAGGAGCCAAAACCGGTTTGTATATTGAACCGGGGTATCAGCTGATGGAGCGGTTTTTGAAGGACTGAGAAGGGAAGGAGCGGTATGTCTAAGATTCCGTTGGAAAAGCATTTTCGCTTTGCATTTACATTGTTTTATATTACGCTGGGGTGCGTGGGGGCTTATTTTTTCTTTACCAAGCTGTTAGGATGGCTGTTCCCCTTTTTGCTGGCGGTTTTGTTTGCCTGGATGGCTGATCCGCTGGTGGGATTTTTGCAAAAAAAGGCGCACTTTCCCCGGCGGATTGCGTCTGTGGTGTCCATCCTGATTGTGATTTTTATCATCGGATTTGTGATTTGGATGGTGCTTAGACGTTTGGGGATTGAAATTTCCAATCTGGCGGCGGCGATTCCGCAGCTGATGGATCGGCTGCCTTTCATCTTTAATACACTGGAAGAAAAGCTGCATTTGCTGAACCGGTATGTGAATGATTTTGGGGTTCAGTTGGAGCTGGAGAGCATTGCGGCTAAGGGGTTGGAAAGTCTGTCCGGCATGATTACTTCTTTGACCTCCGCTGCCGGATCCTTTGCCTATCAGGTGGTAAAGCGGCTGCCGTCCTTGCTGGTAGCGATTTTTGCATGCCTCCTTTCCACCTATTTTATCAGCAGTGATAAAGAGCGGATTTTAGGCTTTTTGGGTCGGCAGGTGCCGGAAAAATGGAAAGAACGGGCGGTAGAGATCAAGGGATATTTATCCGGTGCATTTTTTCAATATGTGAAAGCACAGCTGATTTTAATGACCATTACCTTTTTTGAATTGCTGATTGCATTTCTGATTATCCGGGCGGATTCTCCCTTTTTGCTGGCACTGATTATTTGTATTGTGGATATGCTGCCGGTGCTGGGGACGGGGACGGTTTTGGTACCCTGGGCGTTGTTTTCCCTCCTCATGAGCGATTATCGCCGGGCATTGGGATTGGTGATTACCTATGTGGTATGCCTGGTGGTGCGGCAGCTGTTAGAGCCAAAGATTGTAAGCGGTCAAATTGGAATTCACCCGTTGCTGACTCTAATGGCATTGTATATCGGACTCAAAACCATGGGTGTCTTTGGAATGCTGATTGGCGTGATATTGATGATTATTTTAGTGAATTTGCAGCGTTCCGGGGCGATTAAGCTGTGGAAGTAATAAGGAGGGGATTTCATGCTGCACCCTTTTTCCAGAACTGAATTGCTGCTCGGTCGGGAGGCGATGGAGCGGCTCGGCGGGGCACGGGTTGCAGTATTCGGTCTGGGTGGCGTTGGCGGTCATGTGGTGGAGGCGCTGGTAAGAAGCGGCGTTGGCGCACTGGATCTGATTGACCCTGATCGGGTAGCATTGACCAACCTGAACCGCCAAATTTTAGCTACTCATAAAACGATGGGACGGCTGAAAACAGAAGCGGCGGCGGAACGGATTGCAGAAATTAATCCGGCTGTACAGGTGCGAACCTATCCGGTGTTTTATCTGCCGGAAACCGCCGAGCAGTTTGATTTTCAAGCATATGATTACGTGGTGGATGCGATTGATACCGTCACCGGCAAAATTGCGCTGGCGGTGCAGGCAGAGCGGGCAGGAACGCCCATCATCAGCTCTATGGGAGCAGGCAATAAGCTGGACGCTTCCGCTTTTACCGTGGCGGATCTATTTGAAACCGCCGTATGCCCCCTGGCACGGGTGATGCGGAGAGAGCTGAAAAAAAGAGGAATTACCCGGTTAAAGGTCGTGTATTCCCGGGAGACACCTGTTTCCTTGCAGGGAACGGCGGAGGAGGATTGCGGGAGCCGCCGCTCGGTGCCGGGCAGTACGGCATTTGTACCGGCTGTGGCGGGGCTGCTGATAGCGGGCGAGGTAGTGCTGGATCTGGCGGGACGCTAAAGTCTGTCGGCCGCATGCTTCTCCCATTCAGAAGGAGGAATGTTTATGGAACAAAAGGCGACTGTGTTGGTCGTGGATGACGATCGGAATATTAATGAATTAATCCGAATGTATCTGGACAAGGAAGGCTACCGGGTGGAGCAGGCGTATGACGGAGAGCAGGCATTGGAATTGTTTGAAAAAACCGCTCCCGCCTTGGTGGTGCTGGATTTGATGCTTCCTAAGGTGGACGGACTGTCTGTTTGCCGGGAAATTCGAAAAATCAGCTCCATCCCTGTCATCATGCTTACTGCTAAAGGAGAGACCTTTGATAAAGTGCTGGGCTTGGAGCTGGGGGCGGACGATTATATGGTCAAGCCCTTTGAACCGAAGGAACTGCTGGCACGGGTCAAAGCGGTACTGCGCCGTACCGGCGGGCAGGGAAATGCTGCGGAGCAGCAGGAGGTGATTTTTCCGGGGCTTTCTGTCAACATGACAAATTATGAATTGAAGGTGGGCGGGAAAAGCCTTGAAGTTCCCCCAAAGGAGCTGGAGGTGCTGTTCTTTTTGTGTTCTCATCCCAACCAAGTGTTCACGCGGGATCAGCTTTTGAATCAGGTTTGGGGATACGATTATTTCGGCGCCGACAGAACCGTGGACGTGCACATTAAGCGGATTCGGGAAGAATTGGGCGAATCTCCTTATTGGCAGCTGAAAACGGTATATGGAGTGGGCTATAAATTTGAGGTGAAGCGGTAATGGTGCGAAAGGGTATATTTCCGAAAATTTTATTCAGCACACTGACTGCTGTCTTGATTTTTGCTGTGATCACTACCAGTCTCATCTCTATTTTGCTGAAAAAATATATGCTGAGCAGTGAGGAAAATAAGCTGATGCAATACGCCCAGCAAATCAGCAGCCTGACTGTTTTTTTGCTGGAAAATGATTCGAAAACGGCGTACGGCTTGTATCAGCGCAGCCTGGATACCTATGCGCACCAGCTGAACAGTGCTATTTTTGTGACGGATGCGACAGGACGGGTGATGTTGTCTGCCACAGGAAGCAAGCTTGGTGTGGGGGATCAGCTGGAATCCCGCTTAGTAGAGGAGGCGATGAAAGGGAATGCAAAGCGCCAGTGGGGTACCTTGGACGGTAATTTTTCCGAAAAAAGGCTGAATATTGCATTGCCTTTGCTGGTGCATGGGCAGATTGGCGGCACTTTGGTGCTGTCCTCTCCCATGCCGCAAATCAAATTACTGATGATGGACGTATTCCGGATTTTGTTTTTGTCGCTTCTCTTTTCGCTGGCGGCTTCCATGGCGGTTGCCTTTTTCATTTCCAAGCGGATTTCCCGACCGATTCAGCGTGCCAGAGAAGCAGCTGAAGCCTTTGCCCAAGGGAAATTTGATATGCGGATCACTGAGTATCCGGAAGATGACGAAGTGGGAGAGTTGGCGGTAGCATTTAATGAAATGGCTTGCTCACTGAACGAACTGGAGCTGAACCGGCGGGCTTTTGTTGCAAATGTATCCCATGAGCTGCGTTCTCCTTTAACCACCATCAGCGGCTTTGTGGAGGGAATTTTGGATGGGACAGTCCCGCCGGAAAAACAGCCGGAGTACCTTCATATTGTATTGGAAGAAGCCAAACGGCTGATTCGTCTGGTCAACGACTTGCTTTATATGGAGCGGAGCGATAAGGAAGAGCTGCATTATGA
>CAKSSZ010000019.1 GCA_934489915.1 uncultured Clostridia bacterium
ATTGACTTCCTCCCCTTCTCCCAGGATGAAGAAGTCGATAAAGGGAGCCAGCGGCTCTGCATGATAGGCGCAGGGGCCGCCGGCGCAGACGAAGGGATCCCCCTCGCCCCGGTCGGCAGCCAGCACCGGAACATGCCCTAACTCCAGCATATTCAGCACGTTGGTATAGCACATTTCATATTGCAGGGTAAAGCCGATCAGATCAAAGGTATGGATGGGGTCGCCGCTTTCCAATGCATACAGGGGCAGGTTGTGCTGCCGCAGCAGGGCTTCAAAATCATCCCAGGGGGCAAAAACCCGCTCGCACCAGATATCCTCCCGGCTGTTGAGCAGATGATATAGAATTTTCATCCCCAGGTGGGACATCCCCACCTCGTATACATCCGGAAAGCAAAAGGCAAACCGCATGGAAACCTTTTCTTTATCCTTTTGAATGCTGCCCCATTCTCCGCCGGTATAGCGGGAGGGCTTTTGTACCTGCTTGAGTAGTTGATCCAGTCTCATAATGTTCTCCTGTTATCGTCCCCCCGGCCTGCACCAGGTCGTCTGCAATCTGCTGCTCGGTCAGGGTGGTTTTTAGCTTCATGTCCCGGTCGACGATATGCACAATGCAATATCGGCTTGCGGAAAAGTATTTTAAGAGCCGCCGGAGGGGAACATCCTCCCGGACAGCCAGAGTACGGGCGGGGAACACTCCGCTCCCCTCCGGCTTGCGGCGATAGTCTATGGCGTTTTGCGTCATGGTCAGGCGTTCGTACCCGCTTTCTGCCCAAAGCTTGTAGCAGAAAAAACAGGAGATCATCAGCAGGGAGGGATTCCAGCGGGTGGTATATAGCACCGCCCCTCCCAACGCCGCCATAGCGGCAATGCACAGCCACGACGCAAACAGTACCCTATGATATCCTATTATACTCCCAAATGCGTCAGAAAGCAAGTAAAATAAGATTCTTCCTCCGTCAAAATTTGAAATGGGCAGCAAATTGAAGGCGCCCAGACACAAATTGGCGCAAAATAAAAAGGAAAAAACCGCCTCCGGCAGCAGAGAGCGGCACAGGAAAATCACCGCCGCTCCCAAAAAGCTGGCGATCGGCCCTGCCGCCGCTACCAGAATCCGCTGATTTTTTCCCCGGCGGTGTTCCTCGTTTAACCGGATGACGATCCCAAAGGGGAGAATGCCCAGATAGGAAACGCCCATTTTGAACCCTGCGGCAGCCAGCAGGTGGCCGCTCTCGTGGATCAGCAAAGCGGCGTACATCCCCAGCATCATGGGCAGGGTATGGGTGACCCAGCCAAGCAGCAGGAGCAGGGGCGTCAATGGGTGAATCCGCAGCCGCTTCATACCAGGTTGAGGAAATCGGAGGGATTTAAATATTCCTCTCCGTCTATGATTTCAAAATGCACATGGGGGCCGGTACTCCGCCCGGTGCTGCCCACTGCGGCAATCCGGTCTCCGGCGGCTACCTGATCCCCGGCGGTGACATAAAGCTCGCTGCAATGCCCGTACAGGGTGACATACCCATTGCTGTGCCGAATCTTTACGGCGTTTCCGTAGCCCCCCAGCTCCCCGGCAAAAATCACTTCTCCGTCGGCGGCGGCAGCAATGGGGGTGCCGCTGTCCGCCCCGATATCCAGGCCGGTATGATAGGCGGAATCTTCATTGAAAGGGTCGGTGCGTTCCCCGAACCGAGAGGTCACCACCCCGCTCACCGGTACGGCAAAGGAAAGGGGAGCGCTTGCCAGCTGGGCGGCCTCCTCCTGACAGTCATAGTGACGGGTACTGTCCTCAGGCGACTGAGCGCCCACCTCCAGGGAGGCGTCCTTCACCCACTGTTCGCAATAGGTTACCGCCCTTTGGGCGTTGTCTCTGACATCCTCCGGATTTGTACCGGTGGACAAAACGGTTCGGAACCGGTCGGTCTGCTGCTGAAACAGCTGCAGCCGCCCTGCGCAAAAGCAGAGGGCAAACAGCAGCAGGCTGACGGCAAGCCGTTCCCCTAAGCCGGGATAGGAAGAAGAGGCAGGGGAGGGCGTTGTTTCCCGGCAGCGGCCGGACGGTCTTTTGGCGGGATATTCCGGCATACTACTTCATCACCTTTCTGCGGCATTGTGATCTGATCGCCGCTGGTGCTATTCTATTCATCTGCGCCCGGCGTTCAGAACTTTTTCCGAAAAAGAGGAACAGAAAAAAATTTTTTGAAACAGCGTTTTTCCCCACTATACCATAACTTGTGGTTGTTTGTGCAGAATATACAAGATATAAAAAAAGAGGAATTTTGTTATTTTAAAAGAATATTACAAAAGAACACATTTTATAGGGTCACATTACCGGATTATTACAAGATATTGTGGTTTGAAATATTTTGGTAAAAAAAAATTAAACTTTTTTTAAAAAACCTCTTGCAAAATGAACAAAAATAGAGTATAATCAAATAGTAATGGGAAACAGTGGTGAGAAGTGGGGAAGTGTGGAACGCTTCCGTCTCACAGTCTAAAACAGGATGTGACTCTGATGTTCCGTGGAGAGGTTGCCTACAGCTTAGATGAAAAAAACAGGCTCACAGTCCCTTCCGCCTTTCGGGAGGAGCTGGGGGAAGTTTTTTATGTCACAAAAGGCTTAGACAAGTGCCTGTTTGTATTCCCGGAGGACAAATGGACGGAGTTTGAAGCGTCCATTCGTGCGCTGCCCTTGTCCAGCGGCAGAAAGACCCAGCGGTTTTTCTTTTCCGGCGCAAAGGAATGTGTGCCGGATCGGCAGGGGAGAATTTTAATCCCTCAGAATTTGAGGGAATATGCGGGGATTGAGAAGGACGCGGTGATCATCGGCGTTTCGGATCGGCTGGAAATCTGGTCGAAGGAACAGTGGGAAGCGTACGACGATACCGATTCGGATGAAATTGCCCGCTTAATGGAGGAAATGAATGTATAAGGAGGGGGCGTTATGAGCGAGTTTTCCCATATGCCCGTTCTTTTACATGAAACGGTGGACGCATTAGCGGTGCATCCCGGCGGTATTTATGTAGACGGAACCCTGGGCGGAGGAGGTCATTCCTCCTATCTTTTGGGTCAGTTGGGCAAAACAGGAAAACTGATCGGGATTGATCAGGATTTGGAAGCAATTTTTGCGGCAAAAAAGAGGATTTCAGAGGATTATGATGTAATTTATATAAACAGGAATTTTTCTGAGATTCGGGAGATTGCCCGGGCGCTTTCTATTTCACAGATTGACGGCGCTATGCTGGATCTGGGGGTTTCTTCCCATCAGCTGGACGAGGCGGAGCGGGGGTTTTCCTATCGGTTCGACGCACCGCTGGATATGCGGATGAACCGCAGCCGACCCTTTTCTGCTTATGATGTGGTGAACGGGTATTCCGAGGAGCGGCTGGCAGATGTGATTTTCCGGTACGGAGAAGAGCGGATGTCCAGGAGAATTGCCCGCCGGATTGTGCAGCGCAGGGAGGCGCGTCCCATAGAAACCACCGGGGAGCTGGTGGAGGTGATTCGGGAGGCGACAGGCGCTTATGCGAAGGACAAGCACCCTGCCAAGCGAACCTTTCAGGCGATCCGGATTGAAGTAAACGGTGAGCTGGACGTACTGCAAACGGCGCTGACGGATTTTTTTGATCTGTTAAAGCCCGGCGGACGGCTGGCGGTGATTACCTTCCATTCCTTGGAGGATCGGATGGTAAAACAAAAATTTCAGGGGCTTTGCACCGGTTGTACCTGCCCCCCTTCCTTCCCGGTTTGTGTGTGCGGAAAAAAGCCGGCCGGGCGGCTGGTATGGAAAAAGGCGATCTGCGCCGGCGAGGAAGAGCTTGCCCGTAACCCACGGGCAAAAAGTGCAAAATTACGAGTGATTGAAAAACTGCCTTGATAGCATAGAAAGGATGTACATAGTATGGCGAGACGGGGAAACAGTTCTTCGGCATATCGGTTATATGACGAGGATACAGCCGCACTTCGGCGGCCGGAAAAAAGAAACCATCCGACAATCAAACAGAAAAAGGAAGCGCCGGCACAGGATCGGGCGGCTGTGGCACAGCGGGCGGCAGGGAGATGGTCTCTGCGGCTGATCGGCAATGTGCTGCTGCTTTGCGTGTTTGCCTTTGCGGTGCTGATCCGTTATTCCACCATTGTGGAGCGGGATCATCAGCTGGAAACATTAAAAAAGGAATATACTTCTATCACAGATGAAAATAAACGGCTGCAGGTGGAGATTGACAGCGCTCTGAACCTGGACAAGGTGGAGCAGGTTGCCCGCAACGATCTGGGCATGGCAAAGCCGGAGAAATATCAGACGGTTTATGTGAATATCAAGGGGGACGATTACGTGGAGGTGGCAAAGGACGCCTCCGGCGATGAGGAAAAGGGCGGCAAACAGTTTTATGCCACCATCATTCAAACCCTGGGGAATGTTTTAGAATATTTATATTAAACGGATTCATATATTGATTGTGATAGATTGCGCAATAAGCTCCCAAAAATTTCCGGGAGAAAACGCAAGGGGAATGCCAAGGCAATCTGGAAGGGTTGCCTTGGCATTTTCCAAACAGGAGCAATAAGAGCCGAGAAACGGAGGGAGCGGTTATGGCATTGAAAAGCAAGCAGATGGGAAGGCGGATCGTAGCCGCCTTTTGCGCTGCCAGCCTTGCCTTGGGTGCGTTGGCGCTGCGCACCGGGTATTTGCAGGTGGTACGGGGAGAAGAGCTGCAAAAGGGCGCACTGGAGCAGCAAACCCAGGACCGGCAAATCAGCGCTAAGCGGGGCGCCATTTTAGACCGAAACGGAAAAACCCTGGCAGTCAGCGCAAGCGTGGAGCAGGTTTCCGTTTCCCCCAATGTGATCCGGGAAAAGAAAAATGCGGACGAAGTGGTTTCCGCCCTGTCTGACATTTTGGAGCTGGATCCGGAAGAGGTCCGCAAAAAGGTGACCGCCAACAGCTATTATGTGTCCATCAAGCGGAGAGTGGAGAAGGAGACGGCAGATAAAATCCGTGCCTTAAAGCTTGCCGGGGTCAACCTGGATGAGGACACCAAGCGGTATTACCCCTACGGCAGCTTTGCTTCTCACGTGATTGGCTTTACCGGGAATGATAACCAGGGCTTAAACGGGCTGGAAAAGCAGTATGACAGCGTGTTAAGCGGGGTTCCCGGGCGGGTGGTATCTGCCAGCAACGCCAAGGGGACGGACGTACCCTATAAATTTGAACAGTACATCGACCCGGTTGACGGGCAGAATTTGGTGCTGACCATTGACGAGACCATTCAGCACTTTGTGGAAAAATATCTGGAAAAGGCTTATATTGAAAATGACCTGGGCGCAGGTGCCGCAGCCATTGTGATGAATCCGAAAACCAGTGAAATCCTTGCTATGAGCTCCCTGCCTAATTTTGATTTGAACCAGCCCTTTGCTTTAGGGGAGGCAGAGGAGGAGTCTTTGCAAGGGCTGTCCGATGAGGAATACAATACCAAAAAATCCGAGCTGCTGCTGAAAATGTGGCGGAATAAGGCGGTAACGGACAGCTATGAACCGGGTTCTACTTTTAAGCTTGCTACCGCCTCGGCGGCGCTGGAGCAAAACGTCTGCAAGCTGGACGATATTTTTGTGTGCGGCGGCGCCTATCAGGTGGCGGATAAGTTAATTAAGTGTCACCAGACCGCAGGGCACGGCTCCCAGACCTTTGTGAAGGCAATTTGTAATTCCTGCAACCCGGCGCTGATGCAGATCGGGGAGCGGATCGGGAATGACGATTTTTACCGCTATGTGGAAGCCTTCGGCTTTCGGGATATTACCGGCATTGATTTACCGGGGGAAACCAACGGCGTATTCTTTTCCAAAGAAAACTTTAACGCTGTGCAGCTGGCTACCAGCTCCTTCGGGCAGGGCTTTCAGATTACCCCCCTGCAGCTGGTGGGATTTGTTTCTGCCATCTGCAACGGCGGCACCCTGCAAAAGCCCCATTTGGTGAAGCAGATGACCGACCAGGAGGGCAATGTGGTCAAAACCATCGAGCCGGAGCCGATCCGGCAGATTATGTCGGCGGAGACCGCTTCCACCATGCGCAGCATTATGGAACAGGTTGTGCTGGACGGCGCTGCCAAAAACGCTTATATTAAAGGATATCGGGTAGGCGCAAAAACAGGTACCTCGGAAAAGCTGCCCCGGGGCAGCGGAAAATACGTGGCGTCCTGCGTGGCGGTTGCGCCGGTAGATGACCCCCAATTGGTGGTGCTGGTCATGCTGGACGAACCGGCAGGCGTCTATTACGGCGGTACGATCGCTGCGCCTGTGGTGCGTTCCATCTTAGAGGATACATTGCAATATATGGGCATTGAGCCGCAGTATACCGAATCGGAAGAGGCGGATGAAACGGTGGAGGTGCCAAATGTTGTGGATCAGACGGTGGCGGAGGCAACCAATACCCTGTCTGCCCTGGGGTTAAATTACCAGGTGATGGGGGACGGGGACACGGTAATTTCTCAGATCCCTGTTGGCAGCGTGACCATGGAAGCCCAGTCTACTGTGATTTTATATACCCAGGAGCAAGCCGAGGGCGAGCGGGTGGAGGTGCCGAATGTAACGGGCATGACGCCCAGCCAGGCAAGGCAGGCCTTGCAGGAAAGCGGGTTAAACTGCCGCTTCTCCGATGTGTCGCCCAATCAGCAGGACAGTGTAACAGCCTTTTCACAATCGCCGAAGGCGGGCGAGAAGGTAGCGGGAGGGACGACGGTCATTGTTGATTTCCGCGCCCTGACCAGCGAATGGTAACCACAAGTGAATGGTAACGACAGTTGTATTTCAGACGGGGGGAAGGACCATGAAGCTATCACAATTGATGAAAGGGTATCCCGGGGTGCGTAACCCGGGATACAACGACGTGGACATACAAAAGATTTGCTACGATTCCAGAAAGGTAGAGCCGGGCGACCTGTTCGTATGTATCAGCGGATTTGTGACAGACGGGCACCAATATGCCCGTGCCGCAGTGGAGAAAGGGGCGGCGGCGCTGCTTTGCGAACGGGAGGTGGAGGCGGACGTCCCGACGCTTTTGGTGGACGATACCCGCAAGGCGCTTGCCTATGCGGCGGATCGGTTTTACGACCACCCTTCCGGGAAATTTAAGCTGATCGGCATTACCGGCACCAACGGCAAAACCACGACCACTTACCTGGTCAAGCGGATTTTGGAGGACGCAGGGCAGCGGGTCGGGCTGATCGGCACCAATCACAATATGATTGGGGATCAGATTCTCCCCTCCGCCCGTACCACGCCGGAATCTCTGGAGCTGCAGGAGCTGTTTGCCCGCATGGCGGACGCCGGGGTGGACGCAGTGGTGATGGAGATCTCCTCCCATTCCCTGGAGCTTTCCCGGGTGGCGTACTGTGAGATTGACATTGGCGCATTTACCAACCTGACCCAGGATCATTTGGATTTCCATAAGGATATGGAGCATTACTTCCTGGCGAAGGCAAAGCTGTTTGAAATGTGTAAAACGGGGGTTGTGAATATTGACGACCCTGCCGGGATCCGGTTGCTGGAAAGCTGCCGCTGCGTGCCGGTCTCCTATGGCGTGGACAATGCGGCGGATATTTATGCTTATGATATGGAATTTGGCAGCGACCATGCTTCCTTCCTGGCAAATATTTTAGGAAAGGAAATCCGGATCCGCTTAAATACTCCGGGGAAATTTTCGGTCTATAACGGCCTTTGCGCCATTGGGATCTGCACGGCGTGCGGCATCTCGGCGGAGGTGATTGCAAAGGGTCTGTCGGAGATGAAGGGAGTAAGCGGCAGGGCAGAGGTGCTGCCTTTGGGCAAGCCTTATACGGTGATGATCGATTATGCCCACACGCCGGACGGGTTGGAAAACATCCTGAAAAGTATCCGTGGGTTTGCAAAGGGAAGAGTGGTAACCCTGTTCGGGTGCGGGGGCGATCGGGATCGCACCAAGCGGCCTATTATGGGTGAGATGGCAGGGAAGCTGTCCGATTTTTGCATTGTGACCTCCGATAACCCCCGCAGCGAGGATCCGGCGGCGATTGTCCGTGAGGTGGAAGCGGGAGTAAAGCAGACCGATTGCCCCTACACGGTGATAGTGAACCGCCGTGACGCCATTTTTTATGCGCTGCAGCACGCCTTGCCGGAGGATGTGATTTTATTGGCAGGAAAGGGACATGAAACCTATCAGATTTTAGCGGACGGCACCATTCATTTTGACGAACGGGAAGTGGTGGCGGAATGCTTAAAGGAGTTAGAACAAAACCATGAAACCAATTAAATTAGAGGAGCTTGCCGCCTGGAGCGGCGCAGCATTGATCGGCACGGGGACGGTCAATGGGATTTGCACCGATACCCGCAAAATCACCCCCGGCTGCTTATTTGTGGCACTGCGGGGGGAACGGTTTGACGGCAATGCCTTTTTACAGCAGGCGCTGGACAGCGGCGCAGGCGCTGTGATGGGGGAGGTTCCCTTTGACGGGGCGCCCTATTTGCAGGTGGCAGACAGCGGGCAGGCGCTTTTGGATTTGGCGGCAGGGTACCGGCGGCAATTTGCCATTCCGGTGGTGGCGCTGACCGGGAGCGTTGGAAAAACCACTACCAAGGAAATGATTGCAAGCGTCCTTTCCCAGCAGTATTGCTGCTTGAAAACGGAAGGGAATTTAA
This sequence comes from uncultured Clostridia bacterium, assembly GCA_934489915.1. Taxonomy (GTDB): domain Bacteria; phylum Bacillota; class Clostridia; order HGM11514; family HGM11514; genus SIG438. The sequence goes on from CAKSSZ010000019.1 coordinate 8,662, forward strand.
ATAATGAGATCGGCGTTCCCCTGACCTTGTTTCGGCTGTCGCCGGAGCATGAGGCGGCGGTGATTGAAATGGGGATGAACCATTTCGGGGAGCTGTCCCGGATCACTGCGGCAGCCCGGCCGACCGGAGCGGTGATTCATAACATCGGCATGTCCCACATTGAAAATTTAGGCTCCCGGGAAGGGATTTTAAAGGCAAAGCTGGAGATTTTAGAAGGCCTGCAGCCGGACGGAACCGTGTTTTTGAACGGGGACGACGCTTATTTAAAGGAGCTGCGGCTGCCCTACAAAACGGTGTTTTACGGGTGCGGAGAACATTGCTCTGTCCGGGCGGAGGACATCCGGGCGGAGGAGGGAAACCGGTTCTCCTTCCGCTGCGTTCAGCTGCCGGAGCGGGTGTACCTGCCGCTGGCGGGGCGGCACCAGATCTATAATGCGCTGGCTGCCATTGCGGTGGGACTTACCTACGGTGTGCCGGAGGAAAGAATCATCCGGGGCATTGCTTTGGCGGAGAATGTGGGGCTGCGGATGAAAACGGAGCAGCACAAGGGAATCACAGCAATCTTAGATTGCTATAACGCAAACCCGGATTCTATGCGGGCGGCGCTCCAGGTTTTGCAAGAGGCAAAGGGAACCCGCAAGATCGCCTTGCTGGGGGATATGCTGGAGCTGGGGAGCTACAGCCAAAAAGCCCACTTTGAGGTGGGAGAGGCGGCCTCCGGATTGGACGGGTTGATTACCGTGGGGACGGACGCTGAGGAAATCGCCCGGGGGGCGCAGCAGGTACAAATGAAACGGCATTTTGCAGCCAAAGAGGATGCATGCAATTTTTTGCAGACCTATTTGCAGCCGGGAGATACGGTGTTGATCAAAGGCTCCCGGGGGATGAAAATGGAGGAAATCTGGAATTGGCTGAACATGCAATAAGGAGTGGGGAAATTGACAGTTTTGGGAGTATTCATTTCGTTTTTGGTTACAGTAATCACAGGACCCTGGATCATTAAATGGCTGATCAGCCTGAAATTCGGGCAGAGTATTTTGGAGATCGGCCCCAACTGGCACAAGAAAAAACAGGGAACGCCTACCATGGGCGGGATCATGTTCATTTTGGGGATTTTTGTTGCCTCTCTGATTTTTTTGCGGGATAGTAAGGCATGGATTGTGCTGATTACCGCTCTTTGCTTCGGCGGGATCGGGTTTTATGACGATTATATTAAGGTTGCCAAAAAACGAAATTTAGGATTGACCTCCCGGCAGAAATTCGGCTTGCAGCTGATTGTTGCCATTGCTCTGGTGATTGCGGCGGAGCTGCTGGACGGGGAGGGTACCTCCATCCTGATTCCCTTTATGGAACGGCCTGTTTCCATGGGCTGGTTTTATTTCCCCTTTATTTTGTTTGTGATTTTAGGAACGGAGAACAGCGTCAACCTGACAGACGGGATTGACGGGCTTGCCGCCAGCGTAACTGCGATTGTCACACTCTTTTTGGCGGGTATGTCCTGGCAGTATATGCAGGAGGGGATGATGCGGCTGTGCCTGTTCACAGCGGCAGGGTGCCTGGGCTTTTTGGTGTTCAACCATTATCCTGCCAAGGTGTTTATGGGCGATACCGGCTCCCTGTTCCTGGGCGGACTGGTCAGCGCTTCGGCGGTGGTATTGCGCCAGCCGCTGCTGCTGATCCTGATCGGCTTTGTCTATTTTGCGGAAACCTTATCGGTGATTTTACAGGTGATTTCCTATAAAACCACGGGCAAGCGTATTTTTAAAATGTCTCCCATTCACCATCATTTTGAAATGTGCGGCTGGAAGGAGACAAAAATTGTAGGAGTATTTTGTACAGTGACTCTGCTGCTGTGCATTGTGGCGCTGTTTGCAATTTAATCGGAGGAAAGGACGGAGACTATGGCAGAACAACGGAAAAGACCAAATGGGCGGCGTGCAGTCAACCGGTCTGTGCCTGTAAGCCGAACGGGAAAAAGCATGGCCGGCCGGAAGCAGCACGGCAAGGTGCGGCAATTTTCCGCTACACCCTCTTCCGGGAAGCGAAAAAAGGCAGGCACCATGGACTATTACCTGTTTACCCTGCTGATCATCCTGCTTTCCTTCGGCTTGATTATGGTGTTCAGCGCCAGCTCCATCAACGCCTTCTATGAATACGGAAACAGCTATCATTACCTGTTGTCCCAGGGGCGGTGGGTTGTGATCGGCGTGGCGGTGATGCTCTTCTTTTCCGGCTACGATTATCACAGGCTGGCAAAGCAAACCCCTGCCTTGGTGGGGGGAACCATTGTGCTGCTCCTGCTGGTTCTGCTGGTGGGAACCGAGGTCAAGGGAGCCAAGCGGTGGCTGGGCTTTGGCGGCTTTTCCATTCAGCCGTCGGAATGTGCAAAAATTGTGCTGATCCTCTTCCTTTCCCAGCGGCTTGCCGCAGAGCGGGAAAAGAACTTTGAAAGCATTAAGGGCTTGGTGCCCTATCTGGTGATTATCGGCGTGTTCTGCGGGCTGGTGCTGGCAGAAAAGCATTTGAGCGGTACTATGGTGCTGTGCCTGCTTGGGATTGCGCTGCTGTTTGCGGCAGGCGCCAAGCTGGCGCATTTCGGTATGGGAATTGTCGGAATTGCCTGCCTGGGCGTGATTGCGATCATTCAGGAGCCGTACCGTCTGGAGCGGATTACCACCTTTTGGGATCCCTTTGCCCATAAGATGGATGAAGGGTGGCAGATTGTCCAGTCCTTATATGCCATTGGCTCAGGGGGGCTGTTCGGTGTGGGGCTGGGGCGCAGCAGACAAAAATATCTGTATATCCCCGAGCCGCAGAACGACTTTATTTTTTCGATTATTTGCGAGGAGCTGGGCTGGGTCGGCGCATTGCTGGTGCTTACCCTGTTTGCCTTGTTGATCTGGCGGGGGATCCGGATTGCGCTGAACGCACCGGATAAGCTGGGGGCGCTGCTGGCCTTCGGGATGTCCAGTCTGGTTGCCATCCAGGTCATTATCAACGTGGGTGTTGTAACGGCAAGCCTGCCGGTAACGGGAATGCAGCTCCCCTTTTTCAGTGCAGGCGGTTCCTCCCTGGTGTTTTTGCTGTGGGGGATGGGAATTTTGCTGAATGTGTCCCGACAATGTAAAAAATAAGAAAGAGGCGAATGGACGTTGAAGATATTGCTCTCAGGGGGCGGCACGGGCGGTCACATCAACCCGGCTCTTGCCATTGCCCGTTATATTCAGGAGAAAAGACCGGATACGGAGTTTTTATTTGTAGGCACTCATAAGGGGCTGGAGGGCGAGCTGGTGCCTAAGGCGGGCTTCCCCATTACCTTTATTGAGGTGGAGGGCTTTCGGAGAAAGCTGACCCTGCAAACCTTCGGCACCGTCCGGAAAATGTTCCGGGGGTACGGGCAGTCCAAGCGGATTTTAGACGAGTTTCAGCCGGATATTGTGATCGGAACCGGCGGGTATGTGTGCGGTCCGGTGGTGTATGCCGCCAGCCGCAAAAAAATTAAAACCCTGGTGCATGAGCAGAATGTGATTCCCGGGGTGACGGTAAAGCTGCTGTCAAAGGCGGTGGACGGGGTGCTGACCAGCTTTCCGGAAACCAGCCAATACATAAAAGGAAATCTGATTTTGACAGGGAACCCCATTTCACCGGATTTTCTGACCTGCTCCGGTGAGGACGCCCGGCGGGAGCTTGGGTTTGATCAGCGGCCGCTGATTCTGGCATACGGCGGCAGCCTGGGGGCAAGGAGAATTAACGAAACCATTTGCGGGCTGATCCGAAAGCACGGCGCAGAGGGTCGGTTCCAGCTGCTCTTTGCCACCGGAAAGCGGGAATACGACAAGGTCATGGCGGCAATGGAGGGGGTGAACCTCCCTCATGTGAAAATTGTGCCTTATCTTTACAATATGCCCGAATGCATGGCGGCGGCGGATCTGGTCATTGCCCGGTCGGGCGCTATGACGGTCAGCGAGCTGTCAGCCATCGGAAAGTCGGCTATCCTGATCCCCTCTCCCAATGTGGCGCACAACCACCAGGAATACAATGCCCGTGCGCTGGAGCAAAAAGGAGCGGCGATGGTACTGTTAGAGCAGGATTTATCTGTGGAACGCCTATACAGCACCGTCAGCGACTTTCTGGGGGATGAAAAGCGGCAGAAGAAAATGGCGGAATGCTCCCGCATTGCGGGCATTCGGAACGCCACGGAAACCATTTATGAAACAGTGCTTTCCCTGACGGGAAAATAAAAACGGTTGCTCACACCTTTTGGCGGGAGCCGCATAGTATGTAGCTGCGGTTAGATTCCGACTTGTTAACGGAGGTGTGAGAATGGAGCGTTTGATTGTCACAGGAGGAAGGCGTCTGTCCGGGACTGTTCCGGTGCAGGGTGCAAAAAACGCAGTCTTGCCGATTCTGGCGGCAACAGTGCTGATTGACGGCAGCTGCGAGCTGGAAAATTGCCCTGCCTTGCGGGATGTGACGGCGTCGTTAAATATTTTGCGGCACTTGGGCTGCCGGGTAGAACAGGAGGGCGACCGGGTGCGGGTGGACGCAACCGGAGCTGCCGGGTGCACCGTATCCGATCGGCTGATGCGGGAAATGCGTTCCTCCTTCATTTTTGTAGGCGCCATGGCGGCACGGTGCGGCAAGGCGGAAATTACTTATCCCGGCGGCTGCGAGCTGGGAGCCAGACCGATTGATTTACATTTAAAGGCCTTCCGTTCCATGGGAATGAAAATCCGGGAGGAACACGGCAAAATTTACTGTGACGCGTCCCGCCTCCGTCCGGCGGCCATTCATTTGGATTTTCCCAGTGTAGGCGCAACGGAAAATATTATGCTGGCGGCGGTGTATACCCCCGGCGTGACCCGGATTGTCAATGCGGCGAAGGAGCCTGAAATTGAGGATTTGCAAAACTTTTTAAATCGGGCAGGCGCAAAGATTTACGGCGCAGGCGGCTCGGAAATTTATATTGAAGGCGTTCCTGCCCTGCATGGGGTGCACCATCGGGTGATGCCGGACAGAATTGTAGGGGCGACCTACCTGATGGCTGCGGCGATTACCCGAGGGGACGTAACGCTCCGGGGAGTTGTGCCGGAGCATCTGGACGCTATTGTCTCCGTTCTGGAGGAATGCGGCTGCCAGATCAGCCAACCAGCTGAGGGAGAGCTGCGGCTGTGCTGCCGGGAAAGAATCGGCGCGGCGGATAAGGTCAGAACCTCGCCGTACCCCGGGTTCCCGACGGACGCACAAGCGCCCCTGATGGCAATGCTTGCAACGGCAAACGGCTCCAGTATCATTACGGAAAATATTTTTGAAAGCAGATTTAAGCATGTGGAAGAGCTGATCAAAATGGGGGCGAACATCAAAACGGACGGCCGGGTTGCGGTCATCCGAGGGGTGGAGAGCCTGTCCGGCGCAAGAGTGACCGCCGGAGATTTGCGGGGGGGAGCCGCCTTGCTGTTAGCAGCGCTGGGTGCCAGCGGAACCAGTGAGATTAGCGGCGTTGCTTTAATCGACCGGGGGTATGAAGCTCCGGAGCATAGCTTTGCCTCACTGGGGGCAGAAATTGTACGGCGATAATGCGGAAGGAACAATAGGGAGGGAATATGGAATGGCAAAAAACCAAAGACGCATGGAGCTACAGAAACGAAAGAAAACCTTTAAAAAAATGATCGGACTGTTTCTGCTGTTCGTGCTGTGTGCGGTGGTTGCCGCATTTACCCCTTATTTTAATATTCGCCGGGTAAATATCACCGGGAACAGCAGAGTGTCCGTTCAGGAAATTGAGCAGGCGTCCGGCATTAAAACCGGCGCAAATATTTTCCGGGTGAAGCTGTCCAGCGT
>CAKSSZ010000020.1 GCA_934489915.1 uncultured Clostridia bacterium
ATATAGGAGCTGCCGTTCGCCAAAACGCAGCTTCATTCTTACACATTTATCGTCTGTTAGGAGGTGAACAATGGTATGCCAAATGATAAGGTACTGGAACAAAAGAAGGCAATGGTAGAGGAAATGTCTCAAAAGCTTTCCCAGGCTGCCGCCGGCGTGTTTGTGGATTACAGAGGTCTGACCGTAGAGGAGGACACCAAGCTCCGTAACGAGCTGAGAGCCGCAGGCGTTGAGTATAAGGTTGTGAAAAACAGCATTCTCAAATTTGCTGCTGAGCAGCAAGGTCTGAACGAGCTGGATCCGTTCCTGAACGGACCCACCGCAGTTGCTTTGTGCGAGTCTGACGCGGTTGCCCCTGCGAAGGTCTTATCAAAATTTGCTAAAGACATTGAAGCGCTTGAAATCAAGACAGGTTTTGTCGACGGGAAGGTAATCGGCCTCGACGAAATTAAGGCTTTGGCAGATTTGCCGTCCAAGGAGGTTTTGGTTGCAAAGGCTCTGGGCGGTTTGAATGCTCCGATTTCCGGATTTGTAAATGTGCTTAATGCAAATCTGCGTGGCCTTGCAATTGTTCTGAATGCAATTGCAGAGCAAAAATCAGCATAACAATTTGTAATAGTGGAGGTAAACAATACAATGAGTGAAAAAGTAACAAACCTGATTGAAGAAGTAAAAAGCTTAACCGTTCTGGAACTGTCCGAACTGGTAAAGGCTCTGGAAGAAGAATTCGGCGTATCCGCTGCTGCTCCTGTTGCTGTAGCTGCTGCTCCCGCTGCCGGCGGTGCTGCTCCTGCTGCTGAAGAGAAGAGCGAATTCGACGTAGTTCTGAAAGAAGCAGGCGGCTCCAAGCTGAACGTAATCAAACTGGTTCGTGAAGCTACCGGCCTGGGTCTGAAGGAAGCAAAAGAAGCTGTTGACGGCGCTCCCACCACCCTGAAAGAGGGCATGGCTAAGGAAGAAGCAGAAGCTCTGAAAGCGAAGCTGGAAGAAGCCGGCGCAACGGTTGAATTAAAGTAAGCTCTCTTCCCATTTTAATGTATCATTAGACGCTTTATAAGAAAGTTTCGGGTTTTAAAAGTTTCGGGGTATTAATAGAACGGACTAAAAAAATGCAGAGGATTTTCATCTCCTCTGTTTTTTTTGCCCAAAATCGCCCTCCCGGGTGCCGCTCCACCGCCGCTTTCTCTCAAAAATGCCCCTCGCCCACCCCCCGGGCTTGACTTTCCCGCCGATTCCTGATACAATAATACAAAACAGAAAAAATGGAACGGTAAAGGAGCAAACCAATGAAAAAATTTATTTCCTGGAACGTAAACGGACTGAGAGCCTGCCTGGGCAAGGGCTTTGAAGAGATCATCAGAGAGCTGGACGCAGACGCAGTCTGTCTCCAGGAAACAAAAATGCAGGAGGGGCAGGCGCAGCTCAGCCTGCCGGGCTATCATATGTACTGGAACTCCGCAGAAAAGAAGGGCTATTCCGGCACCGCCCTCCTGACCCGGGAGGAACCGCTGCAGGTGACCTACGGCATGAACCGCCCGGAGCATGACCGGGAGGGGCGGCTGATCACAGCAGAATTCCCGGACTGGTTCCTGGTCACCTGCTATACCCCCAACTCCCAAAACGAGCTGAAACGGCTGGACTACCGCATGGACTGGGAGGACGCTTTTTTGGCGTACCTGCAAGAGCTGGACAGCCAAAAGCCGGTGATCCTCTGCGGGGATCTGAACGTGGCACATGAGGAAATCGACCTGAAGAACCCCAAAACCAACCGGCGCAACGCAGGCTTTACCGATGAGGAGCGGGAAAAGCTCACCCGCCTGCTGGACGCAGGCTTTCTCGATACCTACCGCTATTTTTACCCGGAGCAGGAAGGGGTCTATTCCTGGTGGTCTTACCGGTTCCGCGCCCGGGAGAAAAACGCCGGCTGGCGCATTGACTATTTTCTCACCTCCCGCCGCCTGGCAGACCGGCTGACCGGCGCCGCCATCCATACTGAAATTTACGGCTCGGATCATTGCCCGGTGGAGCTCTGCCTGTCTTAATTGCCATCCTTTGCCCGAAAAGAGAGGGGGCAGCAAAACGAATCCGTTTTGCTGCCCCCTCTTTTCTTTCTTACCCAACCTTAAAAATGCTTTTTAAAATTTTTCCCCAGAATTTCGTAGGCCGAACCACAATGATCTTCATCCTCTTCCCTCCTTGTTATTTGAGCAGCAGCAGTCCTGCAAACAACAGCAGCAGGCAAAGCAGAACAATAATGACGCATTCCGGAAGAAGAAAGGTGATAAAGATTGCCGCAGACAGCATCATAATAAACAGTCCTGCGCCGCGATTTTTTTTACACACATTCCTCCCCCCTTTTCGTACCTTCACTATATGCAGCCGGAGGTAAAAGGTGCCTTTCTTTTATGCTTCAATGGTTAAAGCGTAGCTGATCCCCAAGATACTTTCCCCCTGCATACAGGTGGTGGGGCTCATCAGTGCGCCGGTGGGGGCAAATAAAATCCGCTTCCACTCGCCCTTTCGCAGCCGCCTGAGGAGATGGCCGCACAGCACCGTTGCCGCACAGGCACAGCCGCTTGCCCCGGCGTGAACATCCTGCCGGGCACGGTCGAAAATCAGACAGCCGCAGTCCTCATATCCAACGGATAAATCCATCCCGTTTTCCGCCGCCAGCCGCACCGCTAACTCCCGCCCTACAAAGCCCAGATCGCCGGAAAAAATCATGTCGTAATCCGCCGGGCTGCGGCCGGTGTCTTTGCAGTGGTTGATCACCGTGTCCACAAAGGCAGGCGCCATGGCCGCCCCCATGTTGTTCGGGTCTGTCACCCCCCGGTCTACCATTGTCCCTAAGGTCGCATGGGTCACCCAAGGCCCCTCCCCGCTTGATGCCAGCACCGCCGCACCTGCGCCGGTCACCGTCCACTGTGCCGTGGGGGTGCGCTGCCCGCCGTATTCCAGAGGGGTGCGGAATTGCTTTTCCGCCGAGCAAAAGTGGCTGGAGGTCGCCGCCACCGCCGTCTCCAGCCAGCCGCTGCTGATGAGGGAGGCAGCCACCAGCATCGCCTCCGCCATGGTGGAGCAGGCGCCGTATACCCCCAGCAAGGGGCGGTGGAACTGCTGCACTGCAAACGCCGTGGAGGTGCATTGGTTCATCAGATCCCCGGACACAATGCACCCCACCTGATCCCAGGAAAGCTCCGCCTTTTCCACCGCCATGGAAACCGCCGCCTTTAAAAATTTGCTTTCCGCCGCCTCCCAGCTTTTTTCCTCCCATAAGGGATCCGGCACCAGCAAATCGAAATCCGCCGCCAGGGGTCCCTCACTCTCCTTTTTGCTGCCCGCCGCAGCAGACTGTAAAATCACCGGCGGCCGTGCAAACGCCACCGTCCGGTTCCCCAATCTCTGATCCATGCTCCATCCTCCCCGTTACAATAATCCCAGCAGCAAATGCACCGCCCCCAGCACCGCCGCCGATAAAATCCCGTACACAATCACCGGCCCTGCAATGATAAACATCTTGGCGGCAATCCCGGTGACCATGCCCTCGGTTTTATATTCCAGCGCAGGGGATACCACCGCATTGGCAAACCCGGTAATAGGCACCAGCGTGCCCGCCCCTGCAAAGCGTGCCAGGTCGTCATACCAGCCGATCCCGGTAAACAGCGCACTGCAAAAAATCAGGATGATGGAAACAAAGGAGGACGCCGCCTCCCGCTCCATCCCCACCAACCGGAACACATTGCTCAGCCCCTGCCCCACCGTGCAGATGGCGCCGCCGATGACAAACGCACAAAAGCAATTTTTGAGTACGGGAGAGGGAGGAGACGCCTCCTTCACCTTTTGCTGATACCGCTTATTTTCCTGCTGACCCATGAAAAAACGTCCTTTCTGTTTGATGTAGTACGGTCACTCTACTCATTATTATGGAATCCTCCCCGGCATTTTATACCGAACAGCAGAGGAAAAGTAAAAAGCAGCCATATCCGCTCACGGCGGTTATGACTGCCCTGTTTTACAAATCAAAGTAATTTCTGCAAGCCTCCAAAATTTTCTCCCGGGTCGCTTCTTCTGTAATCACACCGACTTTATTCACCAACCTGCCATGAGAAATCGTGCGAATCTGTTGGATCATCGCAACTGATAACTTTGGCAGACCCGTGATCTCCGGCGGCAATAGAATTTCAGTAGGATAGATTTTTTCATTTTCTTTCACACTCGATAACGGTAACACGGTGGAAACTGCCAAATGATGGTTCACACTGTCCGTGGAAATAATTAAAACCGGCCGGGTTCCACGCTGCTCACTCCCCTGTGTTGGGTCGAGATTACAAAAATAAAGCTCCCATTTACTCACCATTCCCCTAACACCTCGCTGTCAAAGGGATCAAAATCCTCCGCACATTTCTCGGTTCGTGCCAAAAAGGCGGCGTCTTTCGCAGCCTCCTGCATCATCTCGTCATATTCCCGTTTTTTTACTTGCTTCAAGTATGCCTCGAGGGCTTGACGTATTGCGAAATTCACAGACGGGATTTGCTGCTCCTCGGCCATCTGTTTCAGCTCGTCAAGATAGATAGAGGGAAGCGTTGCAGTAATTCTTACTGTTTTTGATCGGTTCATCATTGCTCATCACCTCATTTCTATTATATCCAAAAACATTTCTTTTGTCAATCTTTTCTCCTGCCTTTTTTATGAATACAAAAAACCCGCGGCGAACATTCGCCGCAGGCTCTCTTCACTTCTTAAATGATTTCCAGCTCGTCTCTGCCCGGCAGGGGAGTCCGAGTCTTGCAGATCGTGTCCTGATACCAATAGCACACAGAAGAAATATCATCCTGGCGCAAATGGTAACGCCCATCCTTTTTCCAGCCCAGATCCTGCAGGGTTACCCGCAGCCCCTTTTCAAAATAGATGGGGTCGCAGATGTGCCAGCGGTACAGGGAGAACCGCTCCACCGCCTTGTACGCCCCGTCCGTAGGGCTCACAGCCGCCAGTCCCGCATAAGGCGTGCAGAAGGGGGTGTACCGTCCTTCCACGTCAAAATTCATGGAGCCGCAGATATAATCCTCCGTCCCGGTACCGCAGATGGTGGGGAATTCCGTATCATTATCCATATAGAATTTGATTTCTCCCTCGCCCCACCAGCCGTTGTTGTACATACCCATGTATAAATAAGTCCCCACATACTTGCCCCGGCCGGTAATGTGGTCTGCAATGGTGTGGATCCCGCCCTGCACCGGGTTGCTCCGGTTAAACATGGCGTGGAAATAACCGCTTTCCTTCGACAGCTTTTTCAGCTCATAATCAATCTGGTAATACACAAAAGAGTCCCGGTCGCCCTGATTTTCCAAGGTGATTTTGCACCGGCTGTAAAAAGGCATTTCCCAATAGCAGTTAAATGCCTGCTGGGGGTTCACGCAGACGGGTATCGAGGTCAGCTGCGCATAATCCTGCGCCCCCGCCGCCGCAAAAAAGTCCCACAAGGGCACTTCCACAGACGGGATCTCACTGCCGTCCCAGTAAAAACGAATGATGGAGCTGCGCTGCTGCTTGGGGGGATCGGTGATCCAAATATGCCGGATGGCGCCCTCCCCCTTGATGTCCGCCAGTACAAAGGTCTGCCCCGGCTCAATTTTTACGGAAGGAGAAACCTTCCATCCCTGCCCCAGATCCCGCGCGCAGTTCGCTCCGGTTCCTTCGGTTGCCCGGCCGCCCTGCCCCGGCTCGCCGGTGAAATTTTCCGGTGAAATGGAACGGGTCTGAATGCCCGGGGTAATTTCTGCCAATTGATTCATCAACATTTTGATTTCCTCCTAAAATGATCGCTTCCTATGGTTCAGATGGATCTTTAAATGATCTCCAGCTCGTCTCTGCCCGGCAGGGGAGTCCGAGTCTTGCAGATCGTGTCCTGATACCAATAGCACACAGAAGAAATATCATCCTGGCGCAAATGGTAACGCCCATCCTTTTTCCAGCCCAGATCCTGCAGGGTTACCCGCAGCCCCTTTTCAAAATAGATGGGGTCGCAGATGTGCCAGCGGTACAGGGAGAACCGCTCCACCGCCTTGTACGCCCCGTCCGTAGGGCTCACAGCCGCCAGTCCCGCATAAGGCGTGCAGAAGGGGGTGTACCGTCCTTCCACGTCAAAATTCATGGAGCCGCAGATATAATCCTCCGTCCCGGTACCGCAGATGGTGGGGAATTCCGTATCATTATCCATATAGAATTTGATTTCTCCCTCGCCCCACCAGCCGTTGTTGTACATACCCATGTATAAATAAGTCCCCACATACTTGCCCCGGCCGGTAATGTGGTCTGCAATGGTGTGGATCCCGCCCTGCACCGGGTTGCTCCGGTTAAACATGGCGTGGAAATAACCGCTTTCCTTCGACAGCTTTTTCAGCTCATAATCAATCTGGTAATACACAAAAGAGTCCCGGTCGCCCTGATTTTCCAAGGTGATTTTGCACCGGCTGTAAAAAGGCATTTCCCAATAGCAGTTAAATGCCTGCTGGGGGTTCACGCAGACGGGTATCGAGGTCAGCTGCGCATAATCCTGCGCCCCCGCCGCCGCAAAAAAGTCCCACAAGGGCACTTCCACAGACGGGATCTCACTGCCGTCCCAGTAAAAACGAATGATGGAGCTGCGCTGCTGCTTGGGGGGATCGGTGATCCAAATATGCCGGATGGCGCCCTCCCCCTTGATGTCCGCCAGTACAAAGGTCTGCCCCGGCTCAATTTTTACGGAAGGAGAAACCTTCCATCCCTGCCCCAGATCCCGCGCGCAGTTCGCTCCGGTTCCTTCGGTTGCCCGGCCGCCCTGCCCCGGCTCGCCGGTGAAATTTTCCGGTGAAATGGAGCGGGTTTGAATACCCGCAGTAATTTCTGCCAATTGATTCATCAACATTTTGATTTCCTCCTATTTTTAATGCTCTTATTATACAGTACAATCCCTCTGTTTACAATGTTAATTCTTGACCAAAATATTGTAATAAATTGACGAACCCACAGAGAACAATCAAATATTCCCCAAATTTCAATGAAATTGCGGGAAAAAGGGATTGACTTTTTTCCGCCGCTTGTGTATAATAAAACTATAAAACAATCGTTCCAACAAAAATTTGCACAAAACATGCGGTGATCTTATGGATATCAATTTTATTTCTCCCTATATCCGGTTTGCAAATCGCTCCACGCTGCGCTCGCCCTTTCATGTCATGCGGCGTGTTTTGTTTGATTATGAGCTGATTTTTGTGCAGGACGGCGGCTGCCTGCTGACAGTGGAGGGAAAGCCCCACCGGGTGCAGAAGGGGCAGGTGATTTTTCTCCGCCCCGGGGTGGCGCACAGCTTCCGGAACCTGGGAGAGGCGGATTTTTGCCAGCCTCATGTTCATTTTGATATTCAATACAACCCGAACAGTAAAAAAACGCCCATTTCTTTTCGGGATTATCCCGCGCTAACCGAGGCGGAACGGCAGCTGATCCAGCCGGATCAGCTTTCCCGGTACCCGATCCCTGCGGTGTTCACGCCGGACGAGCCGGAAAAAATCCTTGCCCTGCTCCTGCAAACCATTGAGGATTATCATAGCATGACTGCCGCAGGGTTTGCCTGCCGGGCGGATTTTATGGCGCTGCTTTCCCGGCTGCTCCTGCAATTCCCCCTCCCCTTGGATCAGGACTTGATTATGATGGATAAGATTCAGATGGTGCACGACTATCTCACCGCGAACTATCTCCAGCCCATTGCGTTAGAGGATTTGTCCTCCCTTTTTTATATGAATCAATACACCCTCACCCGCCTGTTTCATAAGCACTACGGGGCACCGACAATGCAGTATTATCGGGAGCTGCGCCTCCGCTACGCCATCTGGCGGCTGAAAGAAAAGGAGGTTACCGTCTCTTCTCTTGCCTCCGAACTGCATTTTTCCGATATTTACGCCTTCAGCCACTTTTTTAAGCGTGCCACAGGGCTGTCCCCCTCGGAGTATAAAAAAAATCCGGATCAGTATAACCCGGATCGAATGAAATGAAAGGAGGAACCCACCGTATGGACATCAACCTGATCTCCCCTTACGTGCGCCGCGCGGTCTATTCCATCATGCGCCCGCCCTTCCAATACGGTCAGCGCATCTTGTTTGACTATCAGTTAATCTACCTCCAGGGCGGCAAATGCAGGCTGACCGTGGAGGGAAAAACCTACCCCTGCCGTGCGGGACAGGTAATTTTCATCCGCCCCGGGGTGGTTCATACCATTGAGGAAGAGGATGAAAACACGCTGCTGGTAGAACCCCATATTTATTTTGACGTGATCTATCATAAGCAAAGCGAGCGGCTCCCCGTCTCCGACCGGAGCGCCCAGCAGCTCACCCCTGCGGAAAAAAAGATGATCCAGCCGGATATTTTATCCGATTACCCCATCCCACCGGTGTTTTTCCCTGCGGAGCCGGAGGTGTTCCTCACCCTGATCCACCGCACCATCGACCATTTTCAGGACAACGAATCGGAAGGCTTAGCCTGCCGCATTGACGTGATGGAGCTGCTCCAGCGGCTCATGGTTCAGTTCCCCCGGCCGGACAGCGATTTCAGCAGCAAGCTTTCCGCCATCGAGTACATGCGCCAGCGCATCATCCGCACCTACTTAGAGAACGTAACCTTAGAGGAGTTGGCAGAACAGGTTCATATGAATAAGAATATTCTTACCTATCAATATAAAATCCGCTATGGGGTTACCCCCATGCAGCACCGCCAGCAGCTGCGGGTGCAGCATGCCTACCGGCGGCTGTCCGATCCCGGAGTAAGAATCTCCAAGCTGGCAGAGGAGCTGCACTGCGCAGATATTTACGCCTTCAGCCACTTTTTTAAGCGTGCCACAGGCCTTTCCCCCATGGAATACCGCAAGCAGCTGAGCCAGACCCCCACCCGCCCCCGGGAGGAGGATTAATACCCCGCCCGCTCTCCCGGCGTGGTGAAAAACCGCGTCCTGCCGCAATCCACCGGCAGCTCCGCCCCGGTCACAGAGGCAGAGGACTGCCCCCCTAAATAAAAGACCGCATTGGCCACATCCGCCGGTGCAGCCGCATGCCTCCATACAGCGTTCCCCTCCGGGAAATTCCGGAGGGGCTTTTTTTCTTCCTCCGGCGCAGCCGTCCCGGTCACCACTGCGTTCACCCGGATCCGATACTGCCCCAGCTCCTGCGCCAGCGCCTGCATCAGTCCCAGCTGCCCGCTCTGCACCGCAACATACGCCAGGTGGTTAGGCGCATTGCAGGCAGACGGACCGGCATTCACAAATACAATGGAGCCGCCCTGCTGCTTCATCTGCGCCGCCGCCTGCCGCACTAAAATAAAATTCCAACCCAAATTGGTTTGCAGCACGCTCATAAATTCCGCCGTTGTGGTGCGGAACAGGGACTGCCCCAGCCCCGGCTCTGCCTCGTTGAGCACCAGGCAGGAAAGCGCATACCCCAACCGGCGGATCTCATGGAACACCCGGTACAGATTTTCCTCATCCAGCGTTTTCAGCTGAAAGCCACGGGCGCAAGCCCGGTACCGCTCCGTCAGCCGCTCTGCCAGCTGTCGGGCGCCCTCTCCGTCACGGTCCCCTATAAATACAGCGTAGCCCTCCCGGGCAAACCGCTCTGCAATCGCCTGACCGGCGTCGTCTGTACCGCCGGCAATAAAAACGGAAAGCTTCATTTTTGACATCTCCCTTTCCCATGCACTTTCACAACTCCAGTATATCACAAACGCCCCGGATTGAAAATGCAAATTCGCAATGAAAAATCCCCCCTTTTTCTTTTTTTAGACAAATTTTAAACAGAACCCCTCCCCCGCCGGGATTTTTTTGGATTTTTCTGAAAAAAGCCTTGTGCCGGAGGGCGGTTTTATGATACAATAGAAGGAGAAAATGTGATGGATGGTGAAATTATGAGCAGAAGAAACGCCCGTGAACAAGCCCTGGTGCTGTTATATCAATGCGACCTTCGGAAAAAATCCCCCGCAGAAATCTGGGAGGATTTTCAAACCGGCTATGACCCCAAGGAGGAAGGCGCCCTTCTCCTGGACGAAAAGGATCTCCTGTTTGCAAAAACGGAGCTGGAGGGTGCCTGGGCACACCGGGAGGAAATTGACGAAGCCATCAGCCGCAGCAGCCACAGCTGGGAGGTGGGGCGCCTGTCCGCCACCCTGCGGGCAGCCCTGCGGCTGGCAGTCTATGAGCTGAACTTTCGGGAGGATATCCCCAAAGAGGTCACCGCAAACGAGGCAGTAGAGCTGGCAAAAGCGTATGACGGCCCCAAGGGCGCCTCTCTGGTCAACGGAATTTTATCCGGCGTCCTGCAGGGAGCAAAGGAGTGAGCCGATGGCAGTGATCACCGTTTCGGAGCTGAACCGATATTTAAAGCGTGTGCTGGAATGCGACCCCCTCCTGGGGCGCATTACCGTGAAGGGGGAGCTGTCCAACTGCAAGCTCCATTCCTCCGGGCACCTTTATTTTGTATTGAAGGACGAATCCGCCCTGGTGCGGGGGGTGATGTTCCGCAGTGCCGCCTCCGCCCTGCCCTTCCGGCCGGAAAACGGGCAAAAGGTAGCCGTCACCGGGCGGATCGGCATCTATGAGCGGGACGGGCAGTATCAGCTGTATGCAGACGCCATGCAGCCGGATGGGGTGGGCGCCCTGTATCTGGCGTTTGAACAGCTGAAGCAAAAGCTGGCGCAGGAGGGGTTATTTGACCCCGACCGGAAAAAGCCCCTCCCCCCTTATCCCCGCCGGATCGGCGTGATCACCTCCCCTACGGGAGCGGCGGTGCGGGATATTATGAACGTCCTTTCCCGCCGGTATCGGCTGGCGGATGTGTATCTCTACCCTGTGACCGTGCAGGGGGCGGAGGCGCCGGGTGAGCTGTGCCGGGCGCTTTCCTATTTTCATACCACCGGCTGGGCGGATGTGCTGATCATCGGCAGGGGGGGCGGCTCCCTGGAGGATTTGTGGGCGTTTAATGACGAATCGGTCGCCCGTGCCATTGCCGGGTGCCGGATCCCGGTGATCTCCGCCGTGGGGCATGAAACGGACTTTACCATTGCGGATTTCGTATCCGACCTGCGTGCGCCCACCCCCTCTGCCGCAGCGGAGCTTGCCGTCCCCTCACAGGAGGAGCTGACCCGCCTGACCGCCGGCTATGAGGTGCGGCTGCGGCGGGCATATCTGTCCGGCCTGGAGCGGAAAAAGGAAGCCCTCCGGGGGCTCAGCGGGCGCAGCGTCTATACCCGCCCCGCAACCCTGCTGGAAAACCGGCAGATTTTACTGGATCATACCGCCGCCCGCCTGCGCTCCGCAGGGGAAGGACGGCTGCGGACAGGGCAGGAGGAATTGCGCCGTGCCGCCGCCAAGCTCCACGCATTAAGCCCCCTGGCAGTGCTGAGCCGGGGTTATGCCGCCGCAGCGGACGAACAGGGGCGGCTGATCAAAACCGCCGCAGCCCTCACCGTGGGGCAGGCGCTGCGGCTGCGGTTTACGGACGGAACCGCCCGGTGTACCGTCACCAATACAGAATTTCAGGCAGGAGATGAAACCCCATGACCTTTGAACAGGCAATGACCAAATTAGAGCAGATCACCGCCCGGTTAGAATCCGGCGAGCTGCCCTTAGAGGATTCCCTCGCCCTTTTTGAGGAGGGGGTCACCCTTTCCCGCTTCTGCGCCAAAGCCTTGGAGGAAGCAGAGCAAAAAATCGCCGTACTGACCGAAAACGAAGAGGGGAAAATGACCGCACACCGCTTTTCCCCGGAGGGAGCCGAACATGAATAACAGTTATCACATTCTGACAGAACAAATTGAAGCAGCCTTAAAGCAGTACCTGGAAATCCCCGATTGCCCGCAGAAAACCGTGTATCAGGCCATGTATGAAGCGGTGAACGCCGGCGGCAAGCGTCTGCGCCCCCTCCTCTGCCTTGCCGCCTGCCAAGTCTGCGGCGGCAAGATTGAGCAAGCCCTCCCCCTTGCCTGCGCCCTGGAGATGATTCACACCTATTCCCTGATTCACGACGACCTCCCCTGCATGGATGACGACGACTTCCGCCGGGGCAAGCCCACCTGCCATAAGGTGTATGGCGAGGCAACGGCAGTGCTGGCAGGGGACGGGCTGTTGACCTATGCCTTTGAAATCGCCTCCCAAGCGCCCATCCCCCCGGAACGGACGGTAGAGGCCATCCGCACCCTTGCCGCCTTGGCGGGAGCGAACGGGATGATCGGCGGCCAGATTGTGGATATGGAGTCGGAGCATATGGAAATTACTCCGGAGCAGCTGGTCTTTTTGCAGGAGCATAAAACCGGAGCGCTGCTCCGTGCCGCTGTGCTTCTGGGCGCCATCGCCGCCGGAGCGAAGCCGTGCGCGCGGCGTGCGTTATGCAATTATGCCAACTCCCTGGGACTGGCGTTCCAGATTCAGGACGATATTTTAGACGTCACCGGCTCGGAAGAAGCATTGGGCAAACCCTTAGGCAGCGATGAAAAGCAGGGCAAAACCACCTTTGTTACCATGCTGGGGCTGGAGGGCGCCCGGCGGGCAGCGCAGCTATATACAGATGCCGCCGTCTCCGCCGCCAACCACCTGACACAGCCTGACTTTTTTATCGGCCTTGCCCAGCAGCTGATGAATCGGGATCATTAAAGGAGGCGCACCGTATGCTGAGAGAATTATGCCATAACCGGGTACTCTGGACGGGGCTTTCCGGGTGGCTTGCCGCCCAGCTGATTAAAACCCTGTGGCAAATGTGGAAGGAGCGGCGGATCACCTTCTCCCGCCTGGTCGGCTCAGGCGGGATGCCCAGCTCTCACACCTCTCTGGTCATGTCCATGAGCGTCATGACCGGGCGAGTCGCCGGGTTTGACTCGGTTCTGTTTGCCATCGCCATGTGCCTTTCGTTGATCGTCATGTACGACGCCTGCAATGTCCGCCGGGAGGCGGGCAACCACGCAAGACTCCTGAACCGCCTCCATAACGCCGACCTCAAGGAATCCTTAGGCCATACCGGGCGGGAGGTGCTGGCAGGGGCAGTCCTGGGCGTCCTCATCGGACTGGTGATCCCGATAGCAAAATAAATTTGGGAAATGAGTAAACAGGAGAAAAACATACGTCCGAGCGAGAAAAACGGAGCTTTTAAAGTTATAAATTAATTTTTTCAAAAAAAGGGTTGACAAAATGAGAAAATGGGTTTATAATAATACACGTTCACTAAAATATTAGGAGGAATTGCAATATGAGTACTTTTATGGCGAAGGCCGGTGAGCTGGATAGAAAATGGTATATTATTGACGCCACCGACCGTCCTTTGGGAAGAGTTGCCGCTCAGGCAGCGTCCATCCTGAGAGGAAAGCATCTGCCCACCTTTACTCCTCATGTAGACTGCGGTGAGTTTGTCATTATCATCAATGCGGAAAAAGCAGTACTGACCGGCAAAAAGCTGGAGCAGAAGTATTATTACAGACATACCGGCCATGTGGGCGGCTTGAAGGAAACCCAGTATCGGATCCTGATGGCTGAAAAACCGGAAAAGGCAATGGAACTGGCTGTTTGGGGAATGCTGCCTCATAACACCATCGGCCGCAACTCTTTGAAGAGACTGCGGGTTTACAGAGACGCAAACCACAAGCAACAGGCTCAAAAGCCGGAAGTATTAGAATAGGAGGAACAAGAACATGGCTGATACGCTTTCATATTACGGCACTGGCAGAAGAAAAAAATCCATTGCCAGAGTGAGATTACTGCCCGGTACCGGTAAGGTGACCGTAAACGGCAGAGATTTAGATGATTATTTCGGGCTGGAAACTTTAAAGGTAATCGTAAAGCAGCCCTTGACCGCCCTGTCCTTGACCGGCAAGTTTGATGTTGTTGCAAAGGTCACCGGCGGCGGATTCACCGGCCAGGCAGGCGCCATCCGTCACGGCATCGCAAGAGCGCTGCTGGAAGTGAATGAAGAAGAATACAGACCTGTGCTGAAGCAGGCAGGCTTCTTAACCCGTGACCCTCGTATGAAGGAAAGAAAGAAATACGGCCTCAAAGCCGCTCGTCGCGCACCGCAGTTCAGCAAGCGATAATCGACAACTTCAAAATGCTAAAAAGGCCCGGAAATACGCCATTTTCCGGGCTTTTTCTATACCCAAAATTCTGTCTGGACTGTTCGGTTTTGATGGAATTTGAACGGAAATTTATGGGTTTATAGTGGTCAAATTACTGGTGGACAA
>CAKSSZ010000021.1 GCA_934489915.1 uncultured Clostridia bacterium
ATATTCTCCTTCGGAAGCACCCGCCTTAGCTCCCGAACGGCCGTAAGACCGCCAAGACCGGAGTCAAACACCCCTATGCACCGTTGATCCATCCTTACAACTCCCTCAGCAGACGGCAAAGCCAATCAGCTTATCTAAAATTTCCCCATAAGTCAAGCCCTGTTCCATCCACAGCTTAGAAAACATACTGATTTGGGTAAAGCCCGGCAGGGTATTAATTTCATTGATATAAACCGTGCCGTCCGGCGTTAAGAAAAAGTCGCACCGAGATAACCCCCGGCACCCCAATGCCCGGTAGCCCTTCAATGCACAGGCTCTGATTTTTTCCGATTCCTCCTGGGTCAGCCGAGCGGGGATCACGGTTTGAGAGGCCTGATCGAAATATTTTGAGTGATAATCATAAAACTCTCCGGCAGAAAGCACTTCACCGACGCAGGATACCTCAGGTGATTCATTCCCCATTACGGCACATTCCACCTCACGGCCGACAATCGTTTCCTCGACCAGAATTTTTGCGTCAATTTCCCGGGCAATTTTCAGACCCTCCAGCAGCTCCTTGCGGTCGTGCGCCTTGGTAATCCCCAATGAAGATCCGGTACAAGCAGGCTTCACAAAGCAAGGATACGGAATTGCGTCCTCCACCCGCTTTACCGCCTCCTCCGGTGTAACAGTGTCAATATTTTCAAACATGATCCATTTTGCCTGATGGAGTTGAACCGAATCAAAAACCATTTTGGAAAGTACTTTATCCATGCCCAAAGCAGACGCAGCAACACCGCAGCCCACAAAGGGGATCCCGCTTAACCGAAAAAGTCCTTGGATGCAGCCGTCCTCGCCGTAGGCGCCGTGCAGCACCGGAAACAATACATCCACCGGTATTACCGTGGTTCCCGCCGAGCCACTTACCAATAAGCCGTGATCCTTCCGATCGGGAGAAAGAATGCAGGGGACGCAGTCTCCCTGATCCCAGGTATGCGCCCGCATTTCCTCCGTACTGCCGGAAAACAGCAGCCAACGCCCTTCCTTGGTAATCCCCACCTTGATCACTTCGTACTTTTGGGGATCCAGCATTTCTGCCACATAGCTGGCAGAAATACAGGAAATATCATATTCCGCAGACATTCCCCCGAATAATACACAAATCTTTTTCAAAGCCAATGCGCCTCCTCAAGCTGCACAAATTTTCTATTCTTCCTCCCCTGCTGTCACTCGGTTCAGCAGTATGGTAATCAGGATAATGACACCGATTACCGCCAAAATCCAAAACATTCCTTTTCCCATATAGGGCAAATTTTCTACAAACGCCATTGGGTTTATATTCATTATAGTTCCCTCCTTACAGATTCAAAAAGAAATTCAAAATCAAGCCGCCCGCAATCACAGAAGCAATCTGCCCGGACACATTTACACCGATGGAATGCATCAGCAGGAAGTTCTGCGGGTCTTCCTTCAGTCCCATCTTATGCACCACCCGGCCGGACATAGGGAACGCAGAAATACCGGCAGCGCCGATCATGGGATTGATTTTCTTTTTCAGGAACAAGTTTAAACACTTTGCAAACAATACGCCGCCCGCTGTATCAAAAACGAAAGCAACCAATCCTAAGCACAGGATCAGCAGCGTCTGAGGCTGCAAAAAGGAATCCGCCTGCATTTGAGAGGCAATGGTAATCCCCAAAAACAAGGTTACCAAATTGGCAAGCACCTTCTGAGCGGTTTCAGAAAGGGAATTCAGCACGCCGCACTCTCGAATCAGATTACCAAACATCAAAAATCCAATCAGAGCAACGGAATCCGGAGCCACCAGTCCGGCAATCACGGTAATCACAATCGGGAAAAGAATTTTGGTCGCTTTAGAAACCTTTTTCCCGGTATATTCCATCCGGATCAACCGTTCCTTTTTGGTGGTCAGCAGCCGAATAACCGGCGGCTGAATAATCGGCACCAACGCCATATAGGAATACGCCGCTACCATAATAGCGCCCAGGTATTTGGAATGCAGCATTTGAGCCACCACAATGGAGGTAGGGCCGTCTGCCGCACCGATCACCGCAATGGAGGCTGCGTCCTTAATATCAAAAAACATAGAAGCAGTACATAATGTAAAGAAAATACCAAACTGAGCTGCCGCACCGAAAATCATCAGCTTCGGATTAGACAGCAGCGGACCGAAATCAATCATCGCCCCAATGCCGATAAATAAAATCAGCGGAAAAAGCTCATTGGCAATTCCGGCTTGATACAGGGTCGTCAAAGCCCCTTCCTCGCCCACCACGCCGGAAAAAGGCAAATTCACCAAAATAGCGCCAAAGCCCATTGGCAGAAGCAGCGTCGGCTCCATATCCTTCTTAATTGCCAAATAAATCAAAATGCCGCCAATCAGCCACATAACAACCATTTGCCAGCTCAATGCCGTGATATTCTCCAAAATAAAATTCATTTCATACAATCCTTTCTTTCATTATTCCGGGCTAACCATTCGATATCCTACTCCCACCTCCGTAAAAATATATTCTGGCTGCGCCGGATTTTTTTCTATTTTGCGCCGGATATTGGCCATGTTCACGCGCAATATCTGGTTATCGCTTTTTTCAGTCAATCCCCAAAGCTGCCCAATCAAATAATCATAGGTCAGCACCTTGCCCATATGCCGGCCGAGAAGCGCCACTAATTTAAATTCACTTTGGGTCAGCCCCGCATCTTTGCCGTCAACATACACACGGTATTTATCATAATCAATGGTCAACCCCCGTACCGTTACCTGACCGGATTGCTCCAATGCAGCGTCTGCTGAGGCACCGTGCCGCAAAGCGGTTCGGATTCTGGCCAGCAACTCCGAGGTACCGAACGGCTTGGTTAAATAGTCATCCGCTCCAAAGTCCAGAGCCTCCACCTTATCACGTTCCTGGCTGCGGGCAGACACCACAATCACCGGAACAGAAGTGCGCTTGCGGATATGACGCAGCAGTTCCATGCCGTCAAGATCCGGCAGTCCCAAATCCAGTAAAATCAAAGTAGGCGTCCAATGCTCCAGTTCCTCCATCGCCTCCCGGCCGCAATGCGCCTGCCGAATCTGGTAATGGTGGGCGCCCAGCATCGTGCCGAGCATCTGGCTGATCGCCTCGTCATCCTCTATGATAAAAACGCTGTTTTGCGTCATCCTTCTTCTCCTCCTCTAACGGAAGCCAAAAAGAAAATACCGCCCCGCCGCCTTCACGCCGAGCCGCTTTCATTCCGCCTCCGTGCGCCGTAACAATACTTTTGCATACAGAAAGGCCAATGCCCATATTTTTTTTATTATCTCCCGATTGACACGACTCCTCTGCCAAAGCGCAAAGATCCCGTTCCTGTCTTTTCGGAATCCCGCAGCCGCGATCTGCCACCTGAAAAATAGCCTTTCGTTTGGTTGCTTTCACAGAAAGCTCCACCACAGGACTGCCGCCGTGTATCACTGCATTTTCCATTAAATTAATCAACACCTGCTCAATCAGCATTCCGTCCATCGGAACAAACAAAAAGCTATCCGGCACATTGGCTACCAGCTCTGTTTGTGGGAAGTCCTTGCGAAACCGGGTCATGGCTTCGCCTACGATCTCCTCCGCCAACTCGCCTGTTTTCTCCAAGGAAGCAGAATCTCCTTGAATTCGGGTCACCGACAGCAAATTTTCCGCTGCTCGGATGAGCCAGTTGCCCTCCTCGTAAATACCCTGCACCAGCTTTCGCTGATCTTCCCGGGAAAGATCATTTTCCAGCAATGCGGATGCCGACCCGGTGATAGAGGTCAAAGGAGTTCTGATATCGTGAGAAACCGCCCGCAATAAATTGGCACGGTTCTTCTCCTTTTCCATTTCCACTTCCATCTCCGCATGACGTTTCATATGAGAAGAGACCATACTGATCCCGACGCATACCACAATCGTCAGTGCAGTAAGCGGATAACCCGACAAAGAAAAATCAAATGCAAAAAAGGGGTATGTAAACGCATAGTTCACTGCAAACACGGCGCCTGCCGCCGCAATTGCCCCGTACCAATAGCCATCTGTAAAACGGGAAATGAGAACCACGGCAAGCATAAAAATCAGCAATACATAGACATTATTGCGCCCCGGCTTTGCCCGCTGTTGATCCAGCTTTTGAATCAAAAAACAAATACATGACGCCAACGCAAACAACGACAAAGTAAATCCGCTGTTTTTCATCACCACCCAATACCGATTTCTTTTCATAGCGTCCTCCTCTTGAGGATAGCAGAATTTTTCCTTTGTTTTGTAAAAAGGAGTTCCCTTCTCACAACAGAGCCGTCCAAACATGCATTGCCTAAACATTTCTATTATACCATAAGCTTTCTCAAATGTACAGTGAAAATTATAGAAAAAAACAAAAAATTTTTTTCGAAAAAGTATTGACAAAGCGAACATTTGATTGTATAATAGAGATACAAACTAAAGTTCGCATTATTTATGAGAGGTGATTTTAATGAAATGTAAGAGTAAAGGAAGACTGATTTGCGCCTGCCTGTTTTTAGCCCTTTGCATTAACATAACCGTATTTCGCTCCCGTGCGGAAGACCCCTCCTCCTTCCGGATCATTACCGTGCAGGATGGAGATACCTTGTGGGAAATCGCTCAAAAATATCTGCCCAAGGAACAGGACGTTCGCTCCTTTGTATGGGAATTGAAAAAAATGAACCGACTGGAAACCGGTGAAATTTATCGTCATCAAACATTACGAATTCCTATTTCATGATTGCATTTTACTCTTTTTTCTGATACAATAGAAGAAAAAAGGAAAGAGGAATGGAAGATGCTTCAAAAATGCGTGTTAGATCCGGAAAAAACCTGCATTGAGTGCGGAGAATGCAATCGGTGTGATTTGGATCCAAGTAAGCTTTGCGACAACTGCTGCCGCTGTATCACATCCGACCGGGATTATGAAACCATTGAAATTGATCGGATTGAGTTCAATTCAGAGGAATCCGACTGATTCTTTCTCCGTTCTCAACATCACCGCACCTCCCCCAACCCTGTCTGCCGCTATACTGCGGCGGGATGGGGTTTTCTTTTCGCTATTCTTCAGACAGGATAGGAAATAAAGCCCTGTCTCCCTGCCCTGTTATTCTGACTCCGGGTGTATAAAAAATGCCCTCGTGTGTAATAAAAACCACATCAAACTCCTCCCGGCGGCTCCGCCAAAAACGAATTCCTTTTTCCTTCCCCATTACAAACAAGGCAGTAGAAAGTCCGTCGCACAGCGTCCCCTGCGCCCCTATCACTGTGACCGACAAAACGCCGCTCTCTGCCGTCTCTCCCGTGAAGGGATCTAAAATGTGGTGATACAGTCGTCCGTCCGCCTCAAAATTTCGCTGATATCCGCCGGAGGTTACCACGGCGCGGTCTGCAACCGCCACAGAACAGGCATACTCCGAGGGATTTTCCGGATCGGTAATGGCTACCTGCCAGAGAGAACCATCCGGCTTTGCACCGACACACTGGACATTCCCGCCCAAGGACAAGATGGCTGAGGTCACCCCTCGCTTACGGAGGATGTCGCAAGCACAGTCAGCTGCATACCCTTTTGCAATCCCTCCCAGATCCAGTTCCGTCCCTCCCAACGAAACGGAAGCACCATTCATTTTCACACGCTCCCAGCCGATCCTGTTCAACGCCTCTTCCCGTTCCTGTAAAGCAGGCACCCGTGGAGTTTGACCGTAAAACCCCCACGCATCCATCAAAGGCGCAATGGTAGGGTCAAAAGAACCGCCCGTCTCCTCCGCCAATGACAAAGCAGAACCAATCAACGCCGCAGTATCCCTGGATACGTTTCCTTCTCCGGCTTTGTTCAGCTGTGCCACCTCACCCGTTCCTTTTCGATCCAGCTGCTCATCCAACCGATCAATCAATGCTCCGGCCTCCTGCAATGCGTCCTCCCCTGCCGACCCATACGCCGTCATTTCCATATAAGTATCCATGGCAAATTGTTGCCGCACAGCCGCCTGTTCTCCCGGCGCTGTTGTGCAACCGCAAAGGAGCAAAAAAATCAGCGCCGCCGCAAACCATTTTTTCATGATTCCTTCCTCCATAGCCGATGTAAGCAAAGCTGGGCACATAAGCCGGTAAAACACCCGGTCACAACCGCCGCAGCAAGCAAAGGGGGTAAATAAACCATTACACTTCCGGATTGAAGAACAGCCGCCGCTATCCCCAGCTGCCCCAATTGATGCCCGATTGCACCGAAAATACTCAGCATCCATAGCCTGCGGGACAGGATCGGGTACAAAACTGCCGTCACTCCATAACAAACCAAGCCCCCCGCCAGGCTGTAGAGGATTCCCGCACCACTGCCCGCCATCAAGCTCCCCAGTACAATCCTCAGCAGCAGAAGCTCCGCTGCTCCTCCTGCACCAAACATTGCAAAAGCAACCAATGTAACAATATTCGCCAACCCCAGCTTGATTCCGGGCAAAGGAACCAACGGCGGCAGCTGCGCTTCTAACAAATGCAGCGCCAAGGCTGCAGCCAGCAGGCAGGCAAGCCGGGTCAACCGTTTTCTGCTATTCATCCCGCTCCTCCTCCCGGATTTCTACCGTCACCCGATGAGGAAGACAAACAATCGGCCGGTTCGCCTCCCGCACTATCCCCTGCTTCACGCAAAGCTGATCCGGGCAATTGGCCTGTATCATTTGAATCCCGTCCTCTGAAACAGAAACCAAGTTTAATTCCTGATGATTCCCCGAAACAGGCACCGTCCCGGGGGTGTCAAGAGAAAGTCGGTAAACCTCCGTTCCGTTTTGGGAGATGATCACCGTCCGACCGGTTCGCCCCCCTGTTTTCCACCAGATAAACAAACATAAAACCAAGAATAGAGCCGTTCCCACTGCCATGACCACTGTTTTCTTATGCTTCACAATCTGCCCTCCTGCTCTGCTTCCGTCTTTCTATCGAATATCATTATTATATCATTTTCACTCTATCAATGCAAGAAAAAAGAACGATTTGGGCTATCAGGTCAAAAAATTGCAAAAATGCTCATCCACGACTCCTGCCGCAGATGAGCATTTTTACGATCCTATTTCATTTTTTTGGATCTTAATGGAGCATCTGTTCCACCATGGTGCCTGCCGTTTTGGCAGCCTTTTCCGCACGGCATTTCATCCGCTTCATATCCTTTCGATCCAAAGGCTGCAGCACCGCTGCAGCGCCGGCTCCTAAAAGCATACCGGCTAACATTCCCTTTCCAAAGCCTTCCATAGCATACTCCATTCTGCCGCCCTGCCTCGGCTCAATTCGGATTTTCATTTCTTATTCGCAGGAATCCATAAGAAAAATCCCGTCCGTTTTTTCAAAAAAAGAAGATATTTCGCTTCTTTTCTCTGTTAGTATCGGACGGTCAGAGAAAAAGAATACGCCGTAATTCCTTCCATTTTGGTCAATTGTCAGACAAAGAAATCTGTCCCATTTCCTCCAAATTTTCTGTTCTGTTCAAAAAGGTTCTGGGAACTTCCCCGGCAATCACGGTTTGCGTCAGCAGCACCGGCACCTCTAACGTAACGTCTAAGGTTTTCCCCGGAAAAAACGCATTCATATTAACCAAAATTACCATGTTGATTTCATGCTTGGTCTGGTTCACTCCGGCCTGGGTAAACAAGCTCTGAAAATTGATGTCAACACTGCCGTACGGTATCACCCGAACGGGGACGTCCGGCCCTGTACCTGCCAAATATGGGCTGCCGGTAAAGCTGCCCAAAGGAATGGTTACATAGGACTCCCGCAAATCATCCATCTTTTTTAAAATACTATCAATTAAGGAGGTACGAATCTGATTGAACAGGCTCCCGTTTGCCTCCAACGATAAAGTACGCCCGTCTCCACCTGTCTGACGCTGAATGAGCATATCATAACTCACAGAACCGATCAGTTCGCTTTCCATGATAGAATGCTCTGTCATTTCCGTACCAAGATCCCGAATCTTATTTTCAGCAAGATCATAGAACATGGGCAGCGTCCTCTTCTGTACATATCCAAAACAATAAATCAAGCAAACCAACAGAAGACAAATCCGCAGCTTGCGGGAATATCCCTTTCTGTGCACCTGATATGCCGCATGGCTTTTCCATCTGCGAAAGCCGGTTCTCAACCTCATTCCTCCCTTCCGCCGCCCTTTTCTTCATTGTATGCGGCGGTTAGGCAGAATGAGACCTTTTTTAAAAATACCGGGCAATTACTTCCTTACATTTTTCATAACACAGTCCTTCCCGCAATCCATTTGCACTGGCGATAAGCGCTGGAGAATGAACAGCCTCCATCAAAGTATCCAGCGGCAAAATTCCACCGGTGATAATATCCGACCGCAAAGGATCCATTCCGGCAATAGACTTTCGCTGCTGGTGGTTCATCCGTAAAATTTCCTCCCGGAATTGACGCAGCTCGTCAGCAAATATCTGGTATTGATGAACAGGGACATCCTCCCCCTTCTTCCGCTGCTGAATTTTCACCACGGTGCGAATGGAGCCGCCCAGCCCTACCACGGGCAAGCCCTCCGCTTGAGCAAGCCAGGGCATGTCCGCCCACAAACGGCGGAGCATCTCGCCTGCTATGCAGTATTCCTCCTCATTCACCGACGCACCCTTGGCAAACTGTTCTGTCAAGGTAATGCTGCCGTAAGGAATACAACAGGCTTCCTGCATTTTACGATCCCGCACCAGCACCAATTCACTGCTTCCGCCGCCTGTATCCAGCAGCAAAAAATCTCGCAGCGGCATGGATTCCACCGTTCCCAAAAAATCATAATATGCCTCTTGCCGACCATCAATCACAGTAAAAGAAAATCCCGCTTCCTCCTGTGCACGGCGAATAAATTCCTCCCGGTTTTCCGCCCGGCGCAGCGCCTCAGTTGCAACGGAAAATTCACAGCACAGCGGGAATTTATCCGCTACCTCCCGCAGTTTACGAAGCACCCCAACGGTGCGATCCATCGCTTCCTCCGTCAGACAATTCTCCTCTGTTAAGCCCTCACTCAGCCGACAGGATTTCCGTTTACGTTCCGCAATGCAGAATAAACCGTTTTCCCGTACCTGGATCACATCCATCCGCACCGAATTGGAGCCTAAATCAGTAATTAAGAAATACTTCTTATTCACCGCTTCCCCTCCTGTTCAAAAAAGCACAAGAAGAACTCTGTATTGCAGAGTTCTCCTGTTTTTTTATTTATCCAAAAAATCCTTCAATTTTTCAAAAAAGCTTTTACTTCTTTTATAGCTGCCGCCCGATTCCTGATCAAACTGAATTAACAGCTCTTTTTGCTTTTGAGATAAATTCTTGGGGATTTCCACAACCACCTTTACCATCTGGTCTCCCCGGATTCCACCCCGCAGGGACGGAATCCCTTTGTTTTTCAACCGGAACACTGTGTCCGTCTGGGTTCCTTCCGGAATGTGGTAACGAATTTTGCCGTCAATGGTCGGTACTTCAATATCACAGCCCAAGGTTGCCTGCACAAAGGTAATAGGTACCTCGCACAAAACGTTATAGCCCTCACGGGTAAACAGTTCATGCCGTTTAATACGCACGGTGATCAGCAAATCGCCTGCAGGACCTCCGCGCGTCCCCCGGTCTCCTTCCCCACGCAGGGAAATGGTTTGACCGTCGTCAATCCCGGCAGGAATATCCACCGTCATGGTTCGCCGACGCTTCACTCTGCCCTGTCCGTTACAAACCGTACAGGGATCCTTGATGATCTTTCCTTCTCCCCGACAGGCGTCACAGACACGGCTGGTAACAAAGCTCCCCAGAGGGGTTCTCTGAGTGGTTTTTACCTGACCGGTACCGTGGCAGGTGGGACAGGTGATTGCCTCAGTTCCGTTTTTTGCACCGGAGCCGTGACAGGTTTCACATTCCTCCACACGCAGAAAAGAAATTTCTTTTTTAGTGCCAAAAGCAGCTTCTGTAAAGGTTAAAGTGACACTTTGATGAATATCTCCGCCCTTTCGGGGACCGTTTCGGCGGGAATTCCCCCCGCCGAAACCGCCGCCAAAAAAACTCTCAAAGATATCTCCCATGTCAAACCCGCCGAAGCCGCCGCCCTGACCGCCGCCAAACCCTGCGTTCGGATCAACTCCCGCATGGCCGAACTGGTCATAGGCCTGTTTCTTTTGCGCATCACCCAATACTTCATAGGCCTCGTTTATTTCCTTAAACTTTTCCTCTGCGTCCGGGTTGTCTTTATTAATATCAGGGTGATATTTTTTCGCCATCTGACGATACGCTTTTTTAATCTGATCGGCGCTGGCGTTTTTATCCACCCCTAAAACCTCATAATAATCCCTTTTGTCCGCCAAATTCTATCACACCTTTTATGCTTATTGCTTGTTTCCGTCCTCGTCAACTACTTCATAGTCAGCGTCCACTACATTATCATCTTGCTGTGCGCTTTGCTGCTGAGCACCCTGTTGTTGCTGCTGTTGTGCCGCCTGCTGATATAACTTTGTGGAAATTTCAGAAAATTTATTGGTCAGCGCTTCGGTACCTGCTTTGATTGCGTCAAAATCAGATCCGGCCGCTTTTTCCTTCAAATCCTTTACCAAGCCTTCCAGCTCGGATTTTTCACTCTCGGAAATCTTATCGCCCAGTTCCTTCATGGTGCGTTCTACCTGACCGCACAGGGATTCTGCATTGTTCTTAATTTCTACTTCCTCTTTTCGCTTCTTGTCTTCCTCCGCAAATTTTTCTGCTTCCTTCACTGCCTTATCGATTTCCTCATCGGTCAGGTTCGAGCTGGCAGTAATGGTAATATTCTGCTCATTCCCGGTGCCCAGATCCTTGGCGGATACGTGAACAATTCCGTTTGCATCAATATCAAAGGTAACCTCAATTTGCGGCACACCTCTGGGAGCCATGGGGATATCGGACAAGGTAAACCGTCCCAGTGTTTTATTGTAAGAAGCAATTTCCCGTTCCCCTTGCAGTACATGAACCTCAACATTGGTCTGATTATCCGCTGCAGTAGAGAAAATCTGGCTCTTTTTTGTAGGAATGGTAGTATTCCGTTCAATCAGCTTGGTAAACACGCCGCCGTAGGTTTCAATTCCCAAAGACAGGGGAGCAACATCCAACAGCAGCAGTCCGGTCACATCGCCCACCAGCACGCCTGCCTGCAGTGCTGCACCGATTGCCACACATTCATCCGGGTTAATGCCTTTATGGGGTTCCTTTCCGGTCAACTTCTTCACTGCCTCAACCACGGCGGGAATTCTGGTAGAACCGCCGACTAAGATCACCTTATCCACCTGATCGGCAGAAAGGCCTGCATCAGACAGCGCCCGCTTTGCCGGGTCAATAGTAGCTGCTACCAAATCAGCCGTCATTTCATCAAATTTAGCACGGGTCAATGTCACATCCAGATGCTTCGGTCCGGTTGCGTCCGCAGAAATGAAGGGCAGATTAATATTGGTGGAGGTTACGCCGGACAGCTCGATTTTCGCTTTTTCCGCCGCTTCCTTTAACCGCTGATAAGCCATCTTATCCTGCAGCAAATCAATTCCGTTTTCCTTTTTAAATTCATCTGCTAAATAATGAATAATCCGGTTATCAAAATCATCGCCGCCCAACCGGTTGTTTCCGCTGGTTGCCAGCACTTCAAATACGTCGTCTGCAATTTCCAGAATGGATACGTCGAAGGTACCGCCGCCCAGGTCGTATACCATAATTTTCTGATCCTCATCCTTATCCAAACCGTAAGCCAAAGCGGCAGCAGTCGGCTCGTTGATAATACGCAGCACTTCCAAGCCTGCAATTTTCCCTGCGTCCTTCGTTGCCTGACGCTGTGCGTCGCTAAAATAAGCGGGAACGGTAATAACCGCCTGAGAAACGGTTTCACCCAGATAGCTTTCCGCATCGGATTTCAGCTTTTGCAGAATCATAGCAGAAATTTCCTGCGGGGTGTACTTCTTATCATCAATGGACACAGTATAATCGGTACCCATTTCCCGCTTGATGGACATAATGGTACGATCCGGGTTGGTAATCGCCTGACGCTTTGCAACCTGACCCACTAAACGTTCGCCGCCTTTGGAAAATGCCACAACAGAAGGAGTCGTTCTTGCACCCTCCGGATTGGCAATTACAGTCGGCTCGCCGCCTTCAATGACAGCCACACAAGAGTTTGTAGTTCCTAAATCAATTCCGATAATCTTTGACATAATCAATTCCTCCTAAATCTTAATTTGCAACTTTCACCATACAGTGCCGGATTACCCGGTCACCGATCTGATAGCCCTTGGAAAATACCTCCGCTACCATGTTCTCCCCTAACGATTCATCCTCCACATGCATCACCGCATTGTGCAGATTGGGGTCGAAGGGCTGCCCCTCTGCCTGGATTTCACTTACGCCCAGCGAACCTAAAATATCTTCAAACTGTTTCAGTACCAGCTCCACTCCCTGGGTGTCTGTGCCCTCCTGTGCAGCAAGACTTTCTTTTGCCCGGTGCAAATTATCAATCACCGGCAAAAACGCTTCCACCGCATCGGCAATACATTCCTTTCGCAGCGCCTCCTTTTCCTTTGCAGTGCGCTTACGGTAATTGTCATATTCGGCCAATGTCCGAAGCAACTGTTCTTTACATTCTGCCAATTCGTCCTTTTCCTCTTGGCAGGTCTCTGTTTCCTCGCATACTTCCGGCTCCTTTGCCTCTACCTCCTGCTGAGCCACTTCTTCCTTCTTTTTAGCCATCTATTTCATCACTCCTTATAAACGGACGGAAAAACGATCCGCCGCTGCGCAGGATCAATTGATTATCCTCTGCGTTCACGGTTTTGCAAATCATTCTGTCCAAATGCTTTATAATATATTCCATCAAGCCCATACTGCGGCTGTAATCCATCCGAGTTGGGCCGATCAGACCAATCATGCCGGACACTGTCCGCTCCGGCAAATACCTGGCAAGCACCAAGCTGCAATCTTCCATTTCCTCCATGCCGATTTCCGTTCCCACCAGCACTTGCGTTCCGGCTTGCTCCCCTGCTGCGGAAAAGAGACGCCGCAGCTTGGAAGAATCATCCAGGAAATCATAAAGCTCCTTCGCCCGTTCAATATCGCTGAATTCCGGATAAGTAAACAAGTTGGAAACACCATATAAATGAAGGGAAATTTCAGTCATTTCCTCCACAGCCTTTACAATCAGCCGCAGCACCTTTGCAATCAGCTCCGGATTTTCTTCAAACAAGCACATCATCCGAATAAAGCTTTGTTCATCCAGCTGTTCCATGCGCAAATTGGCAAACTCCCGGTTCAGCATCAAAGAGGTTTGCTCCGCAAGCTTCTGATCAATCGGAAATTCCAATCGAATGTGGTGATGCTTTACCACATCGTGATCTGCAAACACAATCAATACCAGGTTCCAGCCATCCAGCCGAATCAGCTGAATCTGCCGGATTTTACTTTTTGAAAGCCTGGGCGAAGCCGAAACCGCCGCATATCCGGTCAAACCGGCAAGCACCTCAGTCACCTTGAGGATAATCAGCTCCCACTGGGGCTCCCCCTGCTGCAATGCATTCTGGAGGGTAATCATATCTTCCGCTGCAGGTCGCTGCCGTTCAATCAGCCAATCCAGATAGGCACGGTAGCCCTTTTGCGCAGGTACCCGCCCCGCTGATGTATGAGGCTGAAATAAATATCCCGACCGTTCCAGGTCTGCCATATCGTTACGAATGGTAGCGGAAGAAACCTTCGGCAAATACTGCTTCATCAACGCCGCAGATCCTACCGGCTCAGCGGTATGAATATATTCCTCTACTACGGCTCTCAGAATCTGTTTTTTTCTCTCCGTAGGATTCACGATTTTCACCGCTTTCTTGGAATTAGCACTCAACATCCCCGAGTGCTAATTTAAAAATACCACGATTTTATCATTTTGTCAATAGTTTTTTGCAAATTTTTTTAATTTTTTTCTTTTTGGTGAAATTTTTCATAAAAAAAGGATTGACAAGGCCTCCGGCACTGTGTTATCCTACTAATATAATAGAGGAAGGAAAGGTGGTTTTGCAATGAATAAAATCAGGAAATCTCAACTGGCGGATTTTTTGCTGATGACCTTGGGAGCTTTGCTGATGGCAATCGGAATTTATTTTTTTAAG
>CAKSSZ010000022.1 GCA_934489915.1 uncultured Clostridia bacterium
GAACATCTCCCTGGTAGGGGTGCATTGCCATATCGGTTCACAGATTTTTGACGCTCACCCCTTTATTTTAGCCGCCGAGCGGATGATGCAGTTTGCGGCAGACGTGCGGGAGCAATACGGCGTTACCTTGGAGGAACTGAATCTGGGCGGCGGGTTTGGCATTCGCTATACCGATCAGGACTGCCCGCTGGCATATGACCAGTATATGGAGCCGATTGCGGCGGCGCTCAAGAGCGTTGCGGCAAAGCATGGGATGAAGCCCCCCTTCCTGCTGCTGGAACCGGGTCGTTCCATTGTAGGGGAAGCGGGCGTGACCTTGTATACCGTTGGGTCGGTGAAAAAGATTCCCGGTGTCAGAACCTTTGTATCGGTAGACGGCGGGATGGGAGACAACCCTCGGTATATTTTATACCAGTCTGTGTATGAAATGCTGCTGGCAAACCGGGCGGCAGAGCCGAAGGACGCTTGCGTTACGGTAGCGGGAAAGTGCTGTGAATCCGGCGATTTGCTGGGAGAAAACGTTTCCTTGCAGTCTCCTGAAGCCGGGGATCTGCTGGCGGTGCTTTCCACCGGTGCTTACAACTATTCCATGGCAAGCAATTATAACCGGATCCCCCGGCCGCCTGTGGTGATGGTGCGGGACGGGAAGGCGCGGCTGATTGTCCGCGGGGAAAGCTATCAGCAATTAATTGAGAACGATTTATAAGCGTTGGGGGAGGTGCAAAGGAAATGGGACAGACCGTTGTGGAATTTCTGTTTTCCGCTGTTATGGTATTGCTTTGTCTGACGGTGCATGAATGCAGCCATGGCATTGTTTCTTATTGGCTGGGGGATCCGACGGCAAAGCGAATGGGGCGCCTTTCGTTAAACCCGCTGCACCATCTGGATCCCATTGGGGCAATCTGTCTGCTTTTTTTCCGGTTCGGATGGGCAAAGCCGGTTCCGATTAATCCCAATTATTATAAAAATTTTCGCCTGGGAACGGTGCTGGTGAGCATTGCGGGGCCGATTTCCAACATTCTGTTAGCGTTTCTTACCCTGTTGGGCTATGGGATCTGGCAATTGTTTTTACCGGTGAACGAGTTGGCGTTAAACCTGATTTGGACGACGGTATATATGAACCTGGGTCTGGCGGTGTTTAACTGTATCCCCATTCCTCCGCTGGACGGCTCTAAGGTGGTGCTGGCGCTGCTGCCGGAGCGTTTGTACCGAAAGGTGCTGCGGTATGAGCAGTACGGCTTTATCCTGCTGCTGGCGCTGCTGTACTTAAACAATTCCTTTGGCGGGTTATTGAACCGTGGGGTATCCAACCTGGGGAACGGCTTATTGTATGTGGTGAACGGAATTTTAAGTGTCATTGTGAGGGTGATGTAATTTGAACCAGCTTTCCTATAGCCTGGAGGTGTTTGAGGGTCCGTTGGATCTGCTGCTGTACCTGATTCAGCAAAACAAGGTCAGTATTTATGACATCCCCATTGCGGAAATTTCCAGGCAGTATCTGGACTATTTGGAGCAAATGAAGGAGCTGAATCTGGAGGTTACCAGCGAATTTATTACCATGGCAGCGCAGCTGCTCTATATCAAATCCCGCATGCTGCTGCCGGTGAACCCCATAACGGAGCAGGAGGAGGATCCCCGGACGGAACTGGTGGAGCGGCTGCTGGAATATGCCAAATACAAGGCGGCAAGCGAATATCTCAAGGAGCGGGAGCTGATTGGGAAGTATATGTTCTGCAAGCGGCCGGACAAGGTGCCTAAGGCGAAGGTGGAAAATCATTTTGACGGGCTGACGGTGCAGGATTTATATGAAATTGTAACCGAGCTGATGCGTGCCCGCCAAGAGGAGGCAGCCATGCCCCACCGGGCATTCGGCGATATTGTGGGACGGGAAAAGGTCTCGGTACAGTCCAAAATCCAGCAGCTGCAGGGCATTTTGCGGGAAAAGGGAAAATGCTCCTTTCGGGGGCTGTTTTTATCCTTGCCCTCCCGGGCGCATATGGTTGCCATGTTCCTGGGGATTTTAGAGCTGCTCAAGGCAGGGCAGGTGACGGTATTTCATGAAAACCGGGAGCCGGTCATCGGCTTGGGAGCGGAAAGGACGGATGAAGCATGAAGGAAGCGGAATTAGCGCAGCAGCTGGAAGCGGCGCAGCAGGAGCGGGACGCTATGCTGGAGGCAATGCTGTTTGCCGCAGGGGAGCCGGTTTCCGTGCAGCGGCTTGCGGCGGTGCTGGAAACGGAGCCTGCTGTCATGAAGGAAGAGATGGAAGGGTTCGCCAGCCGGTATAATTATAAAAGAAGCGGCTTGCGGATCATTCAAATGGAGGACAGTTATCAGATCTGCACCCGGTCGGAGCATTTTGAGGCAGTGCAGAAGCTGTTAAACCCCGCTTCTTCTCCCGATCTTTCCCGGGCGGCGCTGGAGGTGCTTTCTGTGGTTGCCTACCACCAGCCGGTGATTAAATCGGTCATTGAGCAGGTGCGGGGGGTGGATTGCTCCGGGGTGATCAATAAGCTGCTGGCACGCAATCTGATTGAAGAAAAAGGGCGCCACCCCTCCCCGGGGAAGCCGATTTTGTACGGTACTACTCAGGAATTTTTGCGGTGCTTCGGCTTGCGCTCGATTGAAGAGCTGCCGGGCGTGGATTTGCTGTCCGGCGTGGAGCAGCTGACCATGGAGGATCAGGTGGAACAGAAGGAAGGGTAGATCGGCATGAACTATGTGTTAGGCGCACTTTTACTTTTGTTACTTTTGCTATGCTTACTCTCGCTTTTGAAGGTGCAGGTTACCTTCGGCTACCGCAGCGGTGCGCCTGTGTTTCGTTTGCGGATCGGGTGCATTTCCCTGGAAAAAAGGGAGAAGGGACGGCATAAGGAAAAACCGCCCAAGGAGCCGCCCCGGCGGGAGACAGATGAAAGCCTGTTGAAAAAGGCGAGACAGTGGAAGCAGTTTTGGAAAAACGGCAAACCCTATCTTGCCAAAGCCCTGCGCCGCGGGAGAAAAAAGCTGCGGATTGAACGGCTGATGTTTCATTATCGGGTCGGGTTTCAGGACGCCGCTCTTTCGGCGGTATGCTACGGGCTGGTCAGCGGAATGGTATATGAGCTGTATGCCCTGGTGCAGCATTGGGTCGGCGTGGAGCAAAGCGATTTGCAGCTGGTGCCGGAGCTGCAGCAAAGGGGCGTGTGGATTGAGACGGAATGGGTTCTTTCTCTGCGGATTTGGCATTTTTTCTATATCGGAGCCGCTTTATTGCCGCTGCTGCGGGTAAAGCGAAAAGCGGGTTTGTAATTATTGCACAAAAACAGCATTCGTCTTTTGTTATATTTGTATAATAAATGTATTGCAAAATAAAGAAAAAGGTGCTATAATAAACTTGTAACGTTGTTAAAGTTTTTCATTTTCCCTCCTTTTTTTATTTTTGATGTTGCCGGATCGGTTGATCCGGCCATTTTTTTGCGCAGCCGCACAGCAGAATGGTTTGACAAATCAAGAATTTTGCGGTAAAATGAGAAGAGGGAAGCTTTGTGAGACTTGATGAGGAAGGTTGGTGTATGAATCTTGTTATCCGGGGTTTGGAAAGAGCTTTATGAAGTTGCATTGCGCTTACGGCAATTGAACCCATGGGAACTGTTTTGTGAAAAAAACTGGATCTCACTTTTTTTACCGACGCACCATGATCCGATTTATTGCTATTTTTTTGGAGAGGAAGAACAAGGCTGCGGAATTTGCGTATTGGACACGATAAATGGAATCTGGCGCGGGGAAACGCTGTATTCCGATGACCTGCCTCAGACGCAAATCCCCCGTTACCGGGAGGAAATGACCTTTCGTTTGGGGAACCGGGAGAGCCTGTCCGCACAGGATCGGCGGATCATCGGTCAATTGGGGCTGAAATTTCGGGGGCGGAGCGCATGGCCCTATTTCCGCCGGACGAAGGCCTTTTGTTTTCCTGTGGCATTGCAGGAGAAGGAGGCGGCGTGTATGGTGTCGGTGCTGCAAAATTTATTTATGGTCGTGCGGGCAGTGAGGGAAAACCGAGTCCCCCGCCCGGGCGACGGGGAAATGTTTGTCCGGCAGTTTGACGAGCAGGACAGAATGTGGAAAACCGGGCTGGCACAGCTGAGCTTTCCCGCTCCGGAATTTGTGCAGGCGGTGGTTACCGATGAATTGGGAATGGAGCGGTTAAAGCGGCTGGAGCTGTTGGACGTCACCTTGGAGCTGGATGCAGCCTGTATGCCCTTTCCCTGTAAGGATAAGCGGATCTCGGGGGCGTTTTATCCCCAGTGCTGCCTGATTGCGGAGCATGATTCGGGGCACGTTTGCACGGCGGAAACGCTGCTGCCCACAGAGCAGCCTTGGGACAGTCTGCTCCGTCAGCTGTTTGGATGGATGGAGGAGCAGGCGGGGCTGCCTGCGGAAATTCTGGTGCGGGATCAGGAGGTTTATACGGCACTGCAAGGGGTTTGCAGCGATTTGGACATTGATCTGATGATTTCTCCCCGGTTGCCGGCAATTGATGAGTTTTTGGAAGCCTATCCTTGCGGGCTGGGGGATGAATCATAGGTCAAAAAATCAGACTCTCATTGAAAAAAACAGAGATTGACTTGACGAAACCTGTTTTTTAAGGTACAATAATTATATGTAGATGAAGAAGGAGATGTGAGTAAACAATGGCAGAATTAAGATGGAATCCTTTGATTAAAGACTGGGTTATGATTGCCTCCCATCGGCAGAACAGACCGCAGATGCCGAAGGACTGGTGTCCCTTTTGTCCCGGTTCCGGGAAGGTGCCGGAGCAGTATGATGTGTATGAGTATGATAACGATTTTCCTGCGCTTTCGCTGGATCCGCCTGCGCCGGATTCCGTTCCTACGGATTTTTATAAAATGGAACCGTGCTATGGGAAGTGCGAGGTCATTCTCTACAGTCCCGAGCATACGGTAACCCTGCCCGAGCTGCCGGCGGAGCATATCCGCAAGCTGGTGGATCTGTGGGCGGATCGGTTTACGGCACTGTCCCGGGAAGAAAAAATTAAGTACATATTTATGTTTGAAAACAGAGGCGCCGTGGTGGGCGTGACCATGCCCCATCCCCACGGCCAGATTTACGGCTATTCCTTCCTGCCCAAGCGGTTGGAGCTTGAGCTGGCTTCCTGCCGGGAATATCAGGAAGAAAAGGGTAGCTGTATGCTGTGCGATATGATGGCGGACGAATGCAAAAGCGGCGATCGGGTCATCATTGAGAATGAAGATTTTGTGACCTTTCTTCCTTTTTACTGCGAATATCCTTACGGGATGTATATCATGAGCAAGCGCCATGTGCAGAATATTACCCAGTTTACCGATCGGGAGCGGAACAACCTGGCAAAAATTTTGAAGGAAACCGCCGGCACGCTGGATGCACTGTTTGATTATACCTTCCCTTATATGATGTGTATGTATCAAAATCCGGTGAACGGAGAGGATGTTTCCGATTATTATCATTTTCATATTAAATTCTTCCCGCCGATGAGATCTGCGGAAAAGCAGAAGTTTAACGCCTCCAGTGAAACCGGCGCATGGGCGCATTGCAACCCCACCGCACCGGAGGAAAAGGCGAAGGAGCTGCGGGCGGCTTATGAAAAGTTTTTGAAGAAGGGAGAATAACCTTATGGAAATCAGACAGGTCATTGATTTATTTTTAAAACGGTACGGCGGCACGGAGGACGGGATTCGGGTATTTGCTTCTCCGGGTCGGGTGAACCTGATTGGGGAGCATACGGATTATAACGGCGGCTTTGTTTTTCCGGCGGCGATCTCCATGCGTTCTTTAATTGTGCTGCGCCCCCGGGAGGATCGGGTGATCCGGCTGTCCGCAACCGATTTGGAGGTTGTGGTAACGGCTGAATTGGATCGGCTGAACGATTACCGGGATTTGAAGTGGGGCAATTACCAGCTGGGAGTTGCCTATGAGCTGCAGCAGGACGGATATGATTTGCAGGGCTGCGATATGCTCTATGACGATACGGTGCCTTTGGGTGGCGGGCTGTCCTCCTCGGCTGCCATTCAGGTGGCAACCGCTTTGGCACTTTCTACCATGGCGGATGAAAAGGCAGGGGTAAAGCGGGACGCAGACATGGTCTATCTGGCAAAGGTCAGCCAGCGCAGCGAGCATAATTATGTAGGCGTGCAGTGCGGCATTATGGATCAGTTTGCGTCGGCAATGGGTAAGAAAAACCAGGCAATTTTCTTAAATTGCAAAACCTTGGAGTATGAGCTGGTGCCTATTCACATGGAAGGGTACAAAATTGTGCTGATGAATACCAATAAAAAGCGCAGCCTGGCAGACTCGAAGTATAACGAGCGGCGGGGCGAGTGCGAGAAGGGCTTGTCTCAGCTGCAGGAGGAATATCCGCAGGCGGAATGCCTGGGGGATCTGACCATGGAGCAGTTCCAAGCTGCCCGCAAGCTGATTACCGACCCGATCGTTGCCAAGCGGGTGGAGCATGTGATTGCAGAGGACGAGCGGGTGCTGGCTTCTGTGGCAGCCCTCAAAAAGAATGAACTGGAACGGTTCGGGCAGCTGTTGGTTGCCTCTCACAATTCTTTGCGGGATCTCTATGAGGTGACCGGCATTGAGCTGGATACCTTGGCGGAGGAGGCCATGAAGGTACCCGGTTGCATCGGCGCCAGAATGACGGGAGCCGGCTTTGGCGGCTGTGCGGTGAGCATTGTTCGGGAGGACGCTGTGGAGCGCTTTACCCAACAGGTAGGCGACGCTTACACCAAGAAAATCGGCTATGCGCCTTCCTTCTATATTTCCGACATCGGAGACGGCGGACGGGAAATAAAGGATTTTTAAAGGAATGAACAAACGCCCTGAACGGTTACCGTTCAGGGCGTTTTTTGGTTTTATTATTGATTGGGGGCAATCACTGATTTGCCGCCCATGTACGGCCGCAGCACCTCGGGGATTTTCACCGTGCCGTCCTCGCACAGATTATTTTCCAAAAAGGCAATCAGCATTCTGGGGGGTGCAACAACGGTGTTGTTTAAGGTGTGTGCAAAATATTTTTTGCCGCCCTCGCCGTGTACCCGGATTTTCAGCCGGCGTGCCTGAGCATCACCTAAGTTAGAGCAGCTTCCTACCTCAAAATATTTTTTCTGGCGGGGGGACCATGCCTCCACGTCGTAGGATTTCACCTTCAGATCGGCAAGGTCGCCGGAGCAGCATTCAATGGTGCGGACGGGGATGTCCATGGTGCGGAACAGATCTACGGTGTTTTTCCAAAGCTTATGGAACCAGTCCATGCTTTCTTCCGGCTTGCAGATCACGATCATTTCCTGCTTTTCAAACTGGTGAATCCGGTAAACGCCCCGCTCTTCCAGCCCGTGTGCGCCCTTTTCCTTACGGAAGCAGGGGGAGTAGCTGGTGAGGGTGTGGGGGAGGGTGTCCTCCTGCACGATGGTGTCAATATATTTTCCGATCATGGAATGCTCGGAGGTACCGATCAGGTACAAATCCTCTCCTTCGATTTTATACATCATAGCGTCCATTTCCGCAAAGCTCATAACGCCGGTTACCACATTGCTGCGGATCATAAAGGGAGGCACGCAATAGGTAAAGCCCCGGTCAATCATGAAATCCCGGGCATACGCAATCACGGCGGAATGGAGACGGGCAATGTCGCCCATTAAATAATAAAAGCCGTTCCCGGCAACCTTGCGGGCTGCGTCTAAGTCAATCCCGTTCAGCCGTTCCATAATTTCGGTATGGTAGGGGACTTCAAAGTCCGGCACAACCGGCTCTCCGAACCGTTCCAGCTCTACATTCTCGCTGTCGTCCTTACCGATGGGAACGGTGTTGTCAATCATGTTGGGGATGACCATCATGCGGGTTTTCAGCTGCTCGCTTAAATCGTTTTCCTGCTGTTCCAGCTCTGCCAGACGGTCGGAAAAAGCGGCGACCTTCTGCTTTACTTCCTCTGCTTCCTCCTGCTTGCCTTGTCCCATCAGTGCGCCGATCTGCTTGGAAATTTTATTCCGTTCTCCCCGCAGGGTGTTGGCCTCAGACATGGCGTCCCGCAGCTGTGCGTCAATGGAAATCACCTCGTCCACCAACGGCAGCTTGCTGTCCTGAAATTTCTTTTTGATGTTCTCCTTCACCAGTTCCGGATTTTCCCGGACAAATTTAATGTCTAACACTTGCTTTCAACTCCTTTTTTATTCAAAGGTTGCCACAGGCTGTTCCGGCTGCTCTGCCGGAGCAATTTCAGACGCATACAGCACAGGTCCCTTTCCTTTGTACAATTGATTTTGTTCATATTTCAGTGTTCCTTGCACCGTGACCCAATCTCTGGTTTTCAGTGCCAGCGGCGCATTGTATTTGCAAACGATCCCCCGATAGGCAATATCGTCTGCGCAGCAGGTCATAATATGCCGCCCCACCACCGCAACGCCTGCCGGCATTTTTTTATCCTTTGCCACAATGCCCTTAAACCTTACAGTCTTGCCGATATACTTTTTCATTTCCTCTGCAAAATCCCGATACCACCAGGCATAATCCCGATCCTGGATCACAATGACAGGGGCGTTGATGTCAAAGGGCAGGGGATCTTCAATTTCGTCATATTCCAGAGTGCCGTCCGCCCGCTCGTAAGAAATGGCCGCCTTGCGGGAAACACCCCGCACAATTTTGTGAAGCGCCATTTTATCCGTCCGGTCGTCCACCCGATTGAACACCACCAGCTCGCAGCCCTGCAGCTTGTCCACCACCAGGGCGCGGAGATTGGCGTTGTAGCTTTGAAAGGTGCCGGCGTCTGCAAACATCAATTCCTGATAGACAAACCAGCCCTTGGGCAAGGCGCGGTACAGGGTTTCTAACTTCCACATCCCGTTGTATTCCACTACCACCCGGTCGGCGTCGCACTGTTTTGCCTGACGGGATAAAAAGTCTGCCGTCAGCTCCTCCTCCGATTCCACCGGTACAACGGTGACGGTGGTATTGGGGAAGGAACAGTCATATTCTTCTTCCCCTTCCTCGCACAGGAGCAGCAGCGTATTTTCCCCGGAATTAAACCGTTCGTCTGCTAACGTTTCCCGGGCACTTTTGGTTTTGCCCGCTTCTAAAAATCCGGTAAACACATAGACCGGTAGTTCCATGCTGCGTCACGCTCCTTTATTTAATATGAAATAACTCCTCCAGCGACTCCTGGTTGAGTTGTGAGCCGATCACGCACAGGCGGCCGATGGGTTCTGCGCTGCCCAGGCGCACATCCGGCTCCCCGGGGACGTAATCAAAGTGAATCCAGCCTCCGTCCTGCCCGGCAACAATGCCCTTTGCCCGCAAGATCATGCCGTACTTGGTTTCCTCTAACGCTTCCAGCGCT
Source organism: uncultured Clostridia bacterium (assembly GCA_934489915.1). GTDB lineage: Bacteria > Bacillota > Clostridia > HGM11514 > HGM11514 > SIG438. Next base: position 9,371 of record CAKSSZ010000022.1, read on the forward strand.
TCCTGAATTTCTGACTGGGTATAGCGGCGCACCGTTTCCTTCCCCCAGCTGGTGAATACCTCGTCGGCGTGGTGGTGATGGTCATGATCGTGACAGCCGCAGTGGCAGTCTGCGCCATGTTCATGGTGATCATGTTCATGGTGATCATGTTCATGGTGATCATGCTCATGGTGGTCATGCTCATGGTGGTCATGCTCATGGTGGTCATGCTCATGGTGGTCATGCTCGTGATGATCATGCTCCAGCTCCTCCAGCTCCCGGGCGAGGGTGTGATCCATGGCATTTAAAATTTGTGCGCCGGTCAGCTCCTCCCAGGGGGTGGCAATCACCGCCGCCTCGCTGTTCTGGGTGCGGATCAATTCCAGGCATGCCCGGAGCTTGTCCTCAGAAATGCCGCCTGTGTGGCTTAATACCAGCAGACCTGCGCTTTGGATCTGGTCGTTAAAAAACTCGCCGAAGTTTTTCATATACATTTTGCACTTTTTGGCGTCCACCACCGTGCAGCAGCAGTTTAGTTTCAGCCGGGGATCTTCCAGACTTTTTACCGCCCGGATCACATCGCTCAGCTTGCCTACGCCGGAGGGTTCAATCAGGATCCGATCCGGCTGATACTGATCCAGCACCTGTTCCAGAGCTGCTGCAAAATCTCCCACCAGACTGCAGCAGATGCAGCCGGAATTCATTTCGTTTACCGTAATCCCGGCGTCCTTCAAAAAGCCGCCGTCAATGCCGATTTCCCCAAATTCATTTTCAATCAGCACCAATTTTTCACCGGTATAGCCTTCTTGAATCAGTTTTTTAATGAGGGTGGTTTTCCCGGCGCCTAAAAAGCCGGAAAACAGGTCAATTTTTGTCACAAAAATCCTTCCTTCCTATGCTCCGGGAGAAGCCCTTCTCCCGGTCGGCTCCGGTGGAACCGGAACCGAATGATACATTACCTTTCATTATATCACAACAAAAAGGAAAAATCAATCGTTTCAGGAAAAAAAGCAAAGGAAGGGGGGAGAACAAAAGCAGCATCCGTATCGGCACCGGGCAGGCTGAGGAATTTGATCCATAATTGACGAATCCTCCAAAAAATTGTCATATTCTATAAAAATCCGAAAAAATGAATGGTTTGTATTGACAATTCACATTAAATAGGTTATAATATTGATAGGATTTCGGGCTTGTCCTGAGCAAATATTAAAAGGAGTGTGAGGAATTTATGAGAAAGTGGAAACAACTGGGTGCCCTATGCCTGGTGCTGATGCTGGCAGTCTCTTGCCTGACTGCGGTACCTGCGCTGGCAGACGGGGGAACCACGCAGCGTATGGCTGTGTATCAGGAGACCTTTGAGGACGGGATTGGCGATTTCACCACCGGTTCGGAAGCGATTGTGAGCCAACGGGCAGACGGAACCGGCAACCATTATGCCATGGTGGAAGTAAACCCCGCTAAGGCAGAAGCGGTTGCTACTTATTCAAGAAAAACAGACGATGCCGGTCGCTGGGGCACAGAGTTTTTTACCTGGCCGCTGCAGGTGAACCCCAAGAACTTTGTCTTGCAGAACGGGAGAAATTATCAGTTCCTGTTTGAGGGCAGCTTTGTGAAAGGGGAGACCTTTTCTAAGCCTGCCTGGGGAACGTCCGTATTCCAGGTAAAGGGGAGTACTGTTTGGGATTATGACAGCGCCAAGGGAACCAGAGTTGCCAAACACGAAGTGTTTGTCGGCGGTCAGACCGGGGACGCGATCACCGGGAAGGACGGCTGGTTTGTAGGCCGCACGCCGGAAAACTGGCTGAAGGATAAGGGCTTTGGCGAAAAGCAGGAAGGGAACCAGACAGACGGTTACACCTATACCGGTGATTCCGTGTTGGCTTATTTCCATGTACGTACCCAATTGGCGCCGGCACTGGCAACCGTAATGGCAGACAATAAGTTCTATTGCGGCACAGGCACCGGGCTGACCAATGCAAAGGGGGAAGACAAAAACACCCTCTACTTTGGCGCATATTATAAGTTTACCCTGACCCGGGATGATTTTTACGGGGATGAGGCGATCTTTGACGGCCTGACCGGCGAGGATGAAATCAACGCCAAAAAGGACGAGTACATCTACGAAGCAGACGGCAAAACCTTAAAGACCTATTCCTTAGGCGGGGATTGCTCCTTCCTGTATTCCAAGAAGAGAATTGCGGCATTTCAGGATTATTTAAAGAATAACCCTGTGGGCTATGCCATCGATAACTTCACTTTAATGGCTGATGTGACTACTTATATGAATAACGTTACCGTAGGAGAACACGGCAGCGTAACGGTTGTGACCAATCCGGTAACCGGTGAAGGGCAAACCTTCTCTGCCGGTGCAAGCAATGATATTTCTGTAATCGATTCTTACGGTCTGACCGGCACGGTGCTGCCTGAGGCAGGCTATCAGGCAGAAAAAGTGTTGTACGGGGATCAGGTCATTGCGGTGAATCCGGACGGTACCTTTACCGTCAGCCCTGACCAGATTCAGGCGGACAAGACCCTGAAGATTACCTTTGAACAGGAAAAGGAATCCCCCAATGCCCTTTATGTTGCCAAAAACGGCTCCGATACAGAGGGTGACGGTACGGCTGAGCATCCCTTTGCTACCATTGAGCGTGCAAGAGACGCCATCCGGGGCTTTAAAAAGCTGCCTGCAGGCGGTGTGACCGTGTATCTGCGGGAGGGGACCTATCCTCTTTCTTCTTCCGTCACCTTTACGGAGCAGGATTCCGGTACGGAGGAAGCACCCATTACTTATCGGGCATATACAAACGAAACGGTGACCTTTACCGGCTCTGAGGCGCTGGATACCTCCGCCATCAAAAAAGTGACGGAGGAAGCACTGCTGAACCGTTTGTCCGAAAGCTATGCCAAGGATCACCTGTATATGCTGGACTTGAAGGCACAGGGAGTAACCCTGCCTGCCCTTTCCGCAACCTGCCAGACAGGCGGCGAACGGATTTACATGAACGGCGCAGCTCTCACCAATGCGCGCTGGCCGAACGATGACAAAACAGGTGAGCAGTATTATGTACGCGGGAAAACCGGTACCTTAAAGCCGGAGCAGGAAGGTAAGTATAACGGTGATAGGCAGCCGGTTGTTATGGAGTATACCGACGACGCAAACCGCACCGCAAAATGGCAGGTCAAAAAGGACGACGCTTTCCTGTCCGGTGCGATTGCCTATTTGTGGTATCCGCAATGCCTGCGGATTGATCAGCTGGATGCTGCTCAAAAAACGGTAGTAACTACAGATAAGTCCAATTATGGACAGGAAACCTATACCGCAAAAACCGAACGGTATCTCTATTTTGAGAACCTGTTTGAAGAAATTGATCAGCCGGGAGAAAGCTACCTGGATCGGGAAACCGGGATTCTGTACTTCTATCCCATCGGTTCTGTGAAGGATGCGAAGATGGATATTTCCCGTCTGAACCAGCACCTGATCACTGTAAACGGGGCTTCTTACCTGAACTTTGAGGGAATCAATTTTGCGGAAGGCCGTCAGGACGCTTTGAACATCAAGGGCAGCCATATTACCGTGAGCAATGCGACCATTCACGGCATGGGCGGTCATGGTGTTTGCGCAAACGGTTCTTATATTACGGTGAAGAGCTGCGATATTTATGATTACGCAAAGCACGGCGTAGATCTAAACGGCGGCGACAGAGCCACCCTGACCTCTTCGGAAAACCTGGTGACCAACAACCGTCTCCACGGCGGCTACGGGCTCCTTTCCAGAGGTGTTTATATGGAAGGTGTGGGACACACCGTATCCCATAACGACATCTTTGATTTCACCCAGGAGGCAATTCGTTATACCAACCTGAACAATGCGGTGATTGAGTATAACGATATGTATGAGGTACAGCTGCTGAACGCAGACGGCGGCGCAATTTATGCCGGCCGGAACGTTACCGACATTGGGAACATCATTCGTTACAATTATTTCCACAACATCGGCGGGCATATCGGCGCTCACGGTCAGCAGTCCATCTTTACCGATGACGGTGAAATCGGACCTGCCATTTACGGAAATATTATGTACAAGGGCGGTTTGCCCAACTTCCCCTTAAAGACCAACGGCGGTCAGTTCCATCAGATTTATCAAAACATTATCATTGATAACAATCAGGGAACCTACATGCAGAACTGGGGACAGGGCTCCACCGGTGTGAAGGATTCTATGATTCCTGCTCGGTGGTGGACTTATATCCAGGATGTGGCCAATCTTTTCGGCAACAGCAACAGCAATCTGTTTGTCAGCAACCGCCGGAAGGATCTGGTCTTTAGCGATACTTGGAAGGAATACTACACCAAGACGGAAAGCACCGGATTCTGGGCACCTGTATATGATTATCTGAAGCCGGAGCTGTACGAACAGGCAAAGGCATTGAATGAGAAGGGCGACAAGGCAGCCTATACCGATTGGCTGACCAAAAACGTACCTGCGGGACACACCAACTTTATCTATGATAACGTTTGGATTGCAGTTCCTACCATTATGAATAAGGGCGGCTGGGCAGAAGTAAAGAACAACCTGTCCCTGAGCGCAGCGGAAGGCAAGAGCCTGTTTGTAGACTACGGAACAGACTTTACGCTGACCGGCGA